>CBIHQO010000100.1:0-12241 GCA_966211735.1 uncultured Schlesneria sp. | reverse complement strand
GACAGGGAGTCGCTGTTGGCGACTACGATAACGACGGTGACGTAGATCTGTATCTGACGGCCGTCGGACTGAATCATCTGTATCGCAACGATGGCGGGCGGTTTGTCGACGTCACAGAATCAACCAGCGTGGGGGGGACTAGGGACCAGTGGAGCACAAGCTGCGGATTCCTCGACTACGACAACGATGGCGACCTGGATTTGTTTGTCTGCAACTACGTTCGCTGGACGCGCGAATTTGATAAGGCTCAGCCATTCACGCTGACAGGTGAACGAGCGTACGGACGGCCCCAGGAATTCCCCGGCACCTATCCCTATCTCTATCGAAACGACGGCGAAGGCAAATTCAGCGAAGTCAGCGAAGCGGCAGGCCTGCGAATCAAGAACCCTGTCCGACAGGAAGTGTATGCCGCGAAATCGTTGGGCGTCACTTTTGGTGATTTCGACGATGACGGCTGGATCGACATCGCCGTTGCCAACGATACCGTGCAAAACTTCCTCTTTCATAACCAGAAGAATGGCACATTCGCCGAGAAGGCTGTCGAACGCGGGATGGCCTTCGACCAGCAAGGTCAGGCTCGCGGCGCGATGGGGATCGACCTGGCGCGAATCCGCGGCAGTGATCACCTGGCGATCGCGATCGGCAACTTCGCGAACGAAATGAGTGCTCTGTACGTGGCCAGTGGGAACTCGATGCAGTTCAATGACGAAGCCATCGCTACGGGCATTGGGCCGCAATCACGACTGGAACTCACCTTCGGAACGCTCTTCGTCGACGTCGACCTCGATGGCCGTTTCGATATCATCGCTGCGAATGGCCACTTGGAGCCCGAGATTAACAAGGTGCAGGCGAGTCAGTTTTACGAGCAGCCGCCTCACTTTTTCTGGAACTGCGGACCCGAGTCGCGGACAGAGTTTGTCCCTGTCCCCTCCGAAAAATGTGGCTCCGACTTTCTGAAACGCATGGTGGGACGCGGTGCTGCGTTCGCCGATATCGATGGCGACGGAGACCTCGATCTCTTATTCGGAGCGACCGGCGCCAAACCTCGCTTGCTGCGAAATGACCAGCAGCTTGGGCACCACTGGCTGCGCGTCGATGTTGCTGGAGTCAAAGGGGGGCGATCGGCCATCGGCGCGAAGGTCATTGTGACTTTGCGGGACGGCAAGATTATTGGTCAAATCATGCCCACCCGGGGCTATCTGTCCCAGAGCGAATTCCCCGCGACATTCGGTTTGGGCTCGCAAGACAAGGTCTCAAAAGTCACAATTCAGTGGCCTACAGGTGAGAGCAAAACAATCGATGCTCCGCCAATTGACCACGTCCTGAAGGTCTCGCCTTAGCCTCATGATGCCGCTCCCTATCCGAGTCGATGTCGACAACCTGCCACCTCTGATCGTCGGGGGACTGCTGTTATTTGCGGCCGCTTTCATGGCGCTCAAGCAATGGTGGGCTCATCGGCGGCTGGTCGCGAATATGAAGGTGAATGAAGTCGGTTACCAGATTGCCGAGCGACAAATTAGACACCGCCTCGCTGTGGGCGTCCTGCTGTTTGTCCTGGCCGTTGCGATTCCGCTCGGCGATCAACTCGACATTTTCTTTCGGGCTCGCCCTGGGGTGTTCTTCGCCTATTGGATGGGAGTCCTGTTACTGGTGTTTGCGATGGTCGTGATCGCACTGGGTGACATCCTGTCCACTCTCGCCGCCGCTCGATTGACCCAAGTTGACCTGCGGCGAGAGCGTCAGGAACTGGAAGAAGAAATCCGCCGGTTCAGAGCGCAAAGTAATGGTGTGGACAAGAAACACGACGAAAGTTAGTCGCCTATCCTCCTCGTAGGATGGGTTTCCAACGTTTCCAACCCGTCCGCCATTTATTTGATTTTGAGTCCCAGCGGGACGACGGACAATAGCCCACCACTTCAGTGGTGGGTAAAGATTTCGAAACAGCGCCAGTCCCGCTGGGGACGACAGAGCAGCACGAATCAAAAAAGGCTTTCGTGCGGACTGGGATGGGCTGTCGTCCCGCTGGAACTCAAGACACTGGCGATTCTGGCGATTCGCACATCACGAATTCGATCGCCTACTTCGCGTACCCGGAAAAATGAACGCCCCCCATGCCACCCATCCCCGCCGAGCCCGCGGCCGGTTCAACATGCGAGCTGAATGAAAGCACGTGCTGACCTTCGCGACGAGTCAAAGCGACCCCTTGTCCTGCCTCGGACGACGCGACATTCGCTCCCAACGCTTCCGCCAAGAACGCTTCGGCTGCGTCTCGTTTCAAGTCCGCAACCTTGGTGCCATTGGCTTCCTGAACATTTGTGGCATCCAGTGCATAGCTTTTCAGCAGCTTGGGCCAGACTTTGTGAAACAGCGGTGTGGAATCAAATACATCGATCGTCTCAATCTTGCCATTGATAGCAACCAGCACACCGACGACTTGGTCGATCTTCGAGACCGGTGCCTGCAGATTCTCCAGATAGGGCTCCAGCTTTTTGATGTTGTCGACGTTCACATAGTTGGCCGTGAAAGCGCCGGAATCAGGGCTGACTCCGGACTGACTGTTTGCGATGGCCACGCTCTCCCAGACCGCGCTTTGATCCTTTTCAGATTGAACCGCGACGCGCGACGCCTTGCTTAAATGGCCGACGGTCGCTACGAACTTGCCGCGGTCGGCGTCCTGCGCCAATTGGCTGGCGCCGTAGTCGATGCGGAGTGCCGCCGACACGGTCCCTTCTGACGCTGGCGAACTGTTCGCGTTCTCGATCTGCGACAGCGTTTCATCAGCCCCTTTTTCGCCCCAGCGACCACTCTCAACGCAGAAGACGGGAATCCGCGTCGGTGAACTGTGGGCCGCCAGGACCAATTCGTTCGCAATGGTGCGGTCCTGGCTTCCGCCGATGATGATCTCGCCGGGCATCAGATACAGCGGTTTGTCAGAATTATTCACGACGATCAGAGTATTCACGTCGTTTCCGGCGGACAGGACCGCATTGCCACCGCTCTGATCACGGGTTGCTTGCTCGTCGGCCGGTGTGTCGCCGCTGTCGTGATTCGCGTTCGCAGCGTCAGTGCTCTGCTGCCCTTCGTAGGTGGCGGCCAACTCTCGAATTTCGACGGTCCCCGCTTTCAATCCTTCATCCAATGTGATGTAGCGGTCTTCAGTTTTCGCGACACGACTGGTAACCGGAAAGATCGCCAGATTCTCATACCGAATCGGATCGCCCACGACGAAGTCTGCCAACGCAAACGATCCAGAGGACACCTGCGATACTGTGGTGTCAGACCTGACAAGGTTATTCCGGGGAACCGGCGGAGATTCACTGCACCCGACGATGAGAACTCCTGCCACCACCAGTCCAGCCAGTTTTCGCGACATGACAATCTCCTTCCAGACGCTTGATCGAACGAAACATCCTGGGCAACGCGGCCCTTCAGCGACGGAATCAATGCACGAACTTGGATCTGGCAAGATGAACTGCAATGAAATGGGACCGGACTGTCTCCGGCCGTAATTTGGACGTCCTTCAGTGTCAAAAGTTCCCGTCTGAATCAAAAAAGCCCCGCGGCCAACCATTGCCAAGGAGCTTGAAGATCATCTGAATCGATCACAGGAGCCTGCGCCACGACCCCAACAGTTTACATGCTTCGTCGTAACCTGTCGCACAGAACCCGTGCTTGTCATCGCGGTTGCAGCCATAGGCACTGGCAGTGACACCTTAGTGATTCGACACCCGATTCCAGAACGGACCCCGCGCGCGACGACGAGTCTGATACATCTTTAAATACCGCACATAATCGTCATCCACCGCGTGAGCTTCTCCTTCGGGGAAGGGATAGACGGTCATCGCGCTAAACGGCAATGGCTCAGATGTCTCACCATAAACAGTGTGGTGATCGCAATCCTTGTCCCAGCCGACGTTGTAGATCACAAAGTCGCGCACCCAGCCCTCTCGAACAGGCTTTGCTGGAGCAGTGAACTCAAATTGCATCTCATCGCCGGGATGCAGAACCACCAAATGATCATCGCGCGAATTCAATAGCGGCAGGATGTCTCCGAAGCGAGTGAACGCCCCTTCAATCGGCGGCCACGCATCGCCGGGAACCAACTTGTGGTAGTCGAACTGGTCGGGGCCGTTCCCCATTTCGGGCCATGAATGAAATGAGACTCCACCGCGGTCTACCAGCTTCGCGCTTCCTAATGAGAGCTCAAATTGTTCGAACTCAACCGGCTCATCATTTACCGTGAAGAATGCCGCGTCCCAATAGAATTCCATGTTGGTCACAATTCGCAACCGATGATCCGTCGACCCCGGTGCGAAGACATCCGAGATGTCCACCGCAATCGTCTTGGTCTTACCGCCAGGGAAGCCCATGAACGGCCGAAATTCGCGCCACTGACCCTCTGAATCGACGGCATGCAATGCGGGCGGTCGCGGTGGCTGCAGATCGGGATTCTGCGAATGCTGAACTCGCAGCGATGTGCTGCCTGGATACATCCAGCCCGTCAAAAACAGCGTTACGATTGGTGGTCTCGTGTTTCCACCGCTATCGCTCGGCGATGGAGTACCTGCCTGATGGGGCCAGGCTCCCAGGTCCAATTCCAGGAAGTGTTCATTCGTCAAGCCCTGCGCAAACTTCCGCTCATAGGTCTTCGTATAGACACCATCGCGAGCTTTCACCTGATCGAGAATATCGCGCCCCTGCGGATCGCGAGCGGCGACAGGAACGTGCGGACTCGTCACCGTGTGTATTTTATGAGTCGCCAGCGACTCGGGTCCCACCTTCTCGTTGGTGAAGATCTGCGTCCCAGCCGGATGATCGACCGCAAACAGCTTGATCTCGTCGAAATACTCGACCTCCCACAGCTCGGCCGTGACACGCAGCGGATACGAGCCGTCTTTCGCCTTGAGTCGGTCGCCATCGATCTTCAAGTATTCCCATTCACGCCAGGGAGCAACCACGTCCTCGGCAAACTTCAGGCCGAGCGGAGCGTTCCACAGCAAATCGGTGCAGAAAGCGAACTTCTCACCATCCCACGTATACAGGTAGGGGCACGATCCGATCAGGATCTGTTCTTCATAGATCCGTTGATTCGCTGCCGGAGCGATCAGATTATTCGGCAGTCCATTGGTCCACAGCGTACGCATCACCTGCGCTTGCTTGTCGGCTCCCAATCCAAAGTGCGTCAGCCCGCGACGGACCACTTGCGCCTGATAGCGGTCCCCCGCTCGGACTTCGATCATCGAACCGATGCCGTGATTATTGACTCGCTTGCTGTAGTTCTGTTCGTTCGGTTTCAGTTGCTCGGCCACCAGACTGACATTCAGCCAGCCATTGGCATTGCCGCCGTTATTCGCGAGCCAACTCGTGGTCCCTGCCGCACACCACAACAGGTCTTCATCACCGTCTTGATCGATGTCGCCAATCGCTACGGCGGTGGCATCCTTGTTCGCCGCGTCCGAAATGGCATGCGAATGGAACTGCCCGTTCGGCAGCCCTCGCCACAGCTTCAACACGGAGTCCGTCACAGCCAGCAGATCGCGAATGCCATCGTTATCGAAGTCTACGGACTGCAGGCCTGTCGCTGCGACGGTGTCGACTGCCACAGCAGTCTTAGCGGAAACGACACCTGCTGCAGTGGTCTCGGTCCAGACCGCTTGAACTCCGTTGGGGCCGCTCGCGATGACACTCCAGGACGGTCGGCGACCCAACTGCTCGATCAGCAGTGAGGTCACTCCATTGATACTCGCAAAATCGCCTTCCAATGCGCGCCAGCGAAATCGCCCATGGTGCATGTTCTCCAACAGGCCCAGGCCGGCACTCGTGGCAATCAGCACATCGATATCGCTGTCCCGATCCCAATCAACGGCCGCGGCCGACGTCAGTTCCAATGTCTCCGGCGGCAACTTCGATCGCGATGTGATGTCATCGAAAGTCCAGTTTCCTTTGTTTGACCAAAGCTGCAGTCCGTGAGCCGTCATCGTCAAAAAGTCGAGATCTCCATCCAGATCCAGGTCAGCAGGAACAACGCAGCGAATGTCACGCAGAGCGGCCAACGCATCGCCCGCCGGCTTCGCCACGAACTTGCGGGCTCCATCTTCGGAAGTCTGATTCTCAAACAGCTTGATCCCAGCCGCGCCGTACGCAATCAGATCCAGATCAGCGATGGCGTTCTTCTTCAAGTCCAGATTCAGCTTGCGATCAATATCATCATCCAGATCGACAGCCAGCAGATTCGAGAATCCACCGCCAATTCCCAGCGTGATGACAGCGACATCCTCCGGCGTTTTTGCAGCCAGCGGCATCACAATTACCAGTTGATCTCCCGCCAACCCGACCCCGTCAACCTGACCATCGAAGTCGAGGTCTTCCGCAATGAAGTGCGAAGTCCCCTTCGGAACACCCAACGCCAGGGTTCCCGCCGCAAATGTCACCGGAATCGACTCGCTTGCAGCATCAGGCAGGTCCGCGCGATCGTAGAACGCCGGACCATAGTCAAACAGCACATACTCCAGAGAATTCTTGTGCACATAGCGTTCGTCGCGAGACGATTCCGCAACGATCACATTGCGAATCGTCATCGCGGCACTGTTGGCCGTGGGCCATTGCATGGCGCCAATCGCCTTCGACAACCGATCCAGCAAGTCACTGATGTTGACGCGTGTATTCGTCTTGATGACATCGGCAAAGGGATCCAAGGTCCCCCTCGCCTGCGTCACCGTTTCGGCTAACTGCGGTTCCTTGAGCTGAGTTTGCAGTAACAGCCAATCCTTCAGAACAAACAGGTTGTCGGGCTCCAACTCATGAGCCTTACGCAACGCCTCGATTGTCTCTTTGGCGGGAGGCTCTCCCGGTGACAACGGGTTCAGCAGGAACAGGTCGTACCACACCGGGGCCGATTTCGGAGCCAGCTCGATCGCACGCCGCAGTTCGGTTGCGGCTCTTTCCGTATTGTTCTCTTTCATCGCCATGCGTGCCGCCAGCACGTGCGGGACGTACGACTTGGTTTCGACCTCGAACAGAGTCTTGACAGCTTCATTCGCACTCTTGATGGCCGCAGCGCGTTGGTCGGCTCCGCGACTCGGATCCAACTTGTCGACGATCAATTCGCGACAGATGACCAGGTTCCTCAGCCCGAACGGATCGTCGGGGACTTGCCGAATGATTTCCAGCAGCAACGGCTGCGCCTGATCGAACTCAATGTTCTCCAAGTGTCCAATCGCACGATCCCGCAGCGCGAGCAACTTCACGGAGTCCTCGCGCGTCAGCTTCGGCGGCTTGCCTGGCACCGTCGTGGTCGCGACAGGTGCTGGTGGCGTCGGCTTCGCAGGGCATCCCGGCAGCACGACCAGGACCATGACGCTCAAGATCAACCACGAGGAACAACGAACAGTCCGAAACGGGCGGTGCGGCGAGCCGTCCATCATGCGCAGACCTTTTCCAGCTTGTTCTTCGAACTCGACGTGATTGGATGAAACGAACCGCTGCTACTGGAGCAAGCTGCGCTTCAAGACATCTTGAGCTTGCGCAAAATATGGCTGCCAGACAATCTCTGGGCTGCGATTTTTCAGGCAGTCCCGTACCTTTTGCAATGTATTCCGAGCCATATGCGGGCAACGATTGCACGCACACGTCTCCCCGGTCGAAGTCATGATGCCCGGCACCGGAATGTATTCGTGTTGCGGAGCCAGCTTCATCAACGGATGAATCATGTTCGCTTCGGTCGCGACCAGGAACGTCTTCTTCTCCGGAATCGAAGCGACATACTTCCGCATCTTCTCCGTCCCACCGATGACATCAGAGATCTCCAGAATGTTGGCCGGACATTCCGGATGAGCCATCACGATCGACCCAGGGTGGTTTCGTTTGGCTCGCAACAGATCCTGGATACTGAACACCTCGTGCACCATGCACGACCCCGGCCACAGAATCATCGGTCGGCCAGTCACCGAACTCAGGTATCGCCCCAGATGCTGATCCGGCACAAACAGAATTTCTTTGTCGGCAGGGACGCGATCAATGATCTCGCGAGCGTTACCGCTGGTCACAATCCAGTCGCACAGCGCTTTCACTGCCGCCGACGTATTGATATAGGCCACGGTCTGAAAATCGTGCCCCTTGGCTCGCAGTTCGGCCTGATACGCCGCCAACCGGTCGGCTGGACAGCTTTCCGCCAATGAGCAACCCGCCTGCAGGTCCGGCATCAGCACCGTTTTTTCCGGGCACAGAATCTTGGCCGATTCCCCCATAAAATGGACGCCGCAAAAGACGATCGTCGGGTTCGGGATCCGCGTCGCATCGCGAGCCAGCTTCAAACTGTCACCCGTGAAGTCCGCGATATCCTGCAGGTCGCCGTCGACATAAAAATGCGCCAAAATCGCCGCATCTTGTTGCCGCTTCAAAGTTTCAATCTCGTCCATCAGGTCGAGCGGGTCTTCCTCGACCGCGACGGGCTCGGCCATTTGGAGGACGGGTAGTGACATGATTGTTCTTTCAAAGTAATACCGGCGACGCGTTTACGCTGACTGACACCCGAAAACGCGGCGGTTGGATCTTGGACTACGGAAATCGTCCGTCGGACTTCCATTTTCGCGAGCGACGCTCAGAATGCAACGACGTTATCCTCTCGCCTCAAAACGTGTTAATCAACCGAGGCCGGTTGCAGGGAATGGCAGCCGCCGCAGTGAGACACTTCGTCTTGGCGAGAATAGCGCCGTATTGATTCAAACGACGACGACAACGCCCAAAGGAACGTTATGACAACGGCGAAGCCCTTGCGGATTCTGGTCATCGGAGCTCACCCCGACGACTGCGAAATTAAGGCGGGTGGTGTCACCGCGATGTACCGAGCCGCCGGGCATCACGTGAAGTTCGTCAGCGTCACCAACGGAGAAGCCGGACATCAAAGCATTCCACCCGCGGAACTCGCCGCCTTGCGGAAGCAGGAAACGGAAGCGGTCGCCAAGCTGATGGGGATCGAATATGAAATCCTCAGCAACCGCGATGGTCGCCTGATGCCAACTGTCGAAGCGCGGTTCGAACTGATCGCATTGATCCGTCGCTACAACCCCGACTTGATCCTGACCCATCGCCCCAACGATTATCACCCCGACCATCGAGCCACCTCGACCCTGGTCTGCGATGCCGCCTACATGGTGATCGTCCCGCACATCGTTCCCGAAGTTCCCGCGCTGCGCGTCGCTCCCGTCATTGCCTACCTCTCCGATCACTTCCAGCGACCGTCACCGTTCGCGCCGACCATCGTAATCGACGTGGAGCCGGTTCTGGAATTGATCATGCAGCAGATGGAATGCCATCAATGCCAGTTCTTCGATTGGCTGCCTTATACGCTCTGCCACGAAAAAGGTTTCCCAACCGATTTCGCCGGACGGCGTAAGTATCTGCAAGAGTTCTATCAGCAGTTTAACGGTCCATTGGCCGATCGCTATCGAGGTCTGGTCGTGGACACCTACGGCGAAGAACGCGGTGCCAGGATTCGCTACATCGAAGCGTTCGAACCGTGCGAGTACGGTTCGCCGCTGACAGCAGCCAACAAGAAGACCCTGTTTCCCATGCTCCCTTAACAGAATCGGCCGTTGTCTTCATCTTTCATCGGCACGATGAAGACTGACTAGCGAATCGAACAGTATTGTCGAATCAGCGCTCAGAGTGACCCCATGACCTTGTTTCTGTCCGAATATGTCAGCGGTGGCGAAATCATCAACAGTCGCCGGAATTCGGTCCACGGCTACTTGGCCTTTCACGGCTGCGGCCGGCCCGTGGTCCTTCAACTGACCGGCAACTGCGCGGGCGAGCTGTCCGGCGCTCACCTGCGATTCGATGTCCGTCCCGATTCCAACGGCCTCGAACCTCTCCCCGTCACCGAAGAGCAACTCAACGAACTGCGGCTGGCCTGGATGCAGATCGGCGTCACGGCAGAAATGTCGATCCAGAAGAACCCCGCTCGACTCGTTCTCGAATGGTACGGTCAGAACGGTCGCACGATCGTGGAACTCGCCGATCCCCTGCTGGAATTCGTGGATGCCGTCGATGAAGAACTGGAACTCGACGACGAAGATTCGCTGGACGACGACCTCGACGATGACGACGAACGTCCCGGCTCGCGAACCCCGCAGGCCTCGTTCGAACGAATCGACGACGGTGACGATGCCGAACCCGACGATCCAACTTCCGACGCCGATGAAGAAGATCCCTTCGGACTATTCCCCGCCGATCTGAAAGAGAGCCTGGAATCGAAGGAATCCGCCTGGAATCCCGAGATCGACGACGACACGCTCGCGCAATGGAAAGAATGGGACGAAGTCTTCGACGGCACGAAGGATGTCCCCCTCTCCACGTTGTTCGATCCCCCGATCCGCCTCCCCTCGTCTGACAGTCTCAATGACGACGAGGTCGCCGCGCTGTTCCGCACAATTCTGGCCCAGTTGGCTCTGCACAACATCGCCTTCCACATGTGCGAACACTTCACCCCGCGAGGGGCCTACGAACTCCTCCGTGGCCACATCCTCCCCGAACACGGGGCCCACCCCGATCTCCCTCGGATCGGCTATACCATGAACTTCGACACCGCCGAATTCTGCGACGACTGCCAGGCCGAAGCCGACCGCAAGTACGGCAAATCCGACACCGACTTCGACGCCAGCGATCCCGATACCGACCCGCCTCTAGATGACGATGATGTCCCGTTTTGAATTTTCTTTCGGCCCAAGGGGCCAGTCGTTCACATAGCCCGGGCCCTTCCGCCCCGGAAACTGAAACTATCACTGAAGTCCGCAGGCCTGAGGGCCGCCCGTTCAAGTGGCAAGACCATGTCTCAATTGTTGGCTCGAGCAGTGTCGGGCGCTGTCGCCGCAGTTGCCGGGTGCCACGGTTTTGGAGTCCTCGACAAGGCCGTGTCGTTAACGATCGATACGGCCACATCAAAAATGCAAACGCGACAACATCACTTCATCCCATATACGCATCTCGTTCGAATTGAATAACATCCCCCGAAAGGATTCTGACTAAATGCCCTCCTCCCTCGACTCACTCCTCGATTCCTCCGACGCCACCCTCTGGGAAGTCATCACCAAAGGCGATGGTCCCCCCGGCGAACTCCCCCTGACCGAAGATCTCCTGCTCAACGCTCCCAGCGGAGACTTGTTCGGCCTCACCCACAACGCCGGTATGGGCTGGAACCCCCGGCAACTGCTGCGAGACCAATACCTGATCCTCAGCACTCAGGGGGGCATCCGCGGCGAAGACGGTAAGCCGATCGCGCTCGGCTATCACACCGGCCACTACGAAGTCGGCCTGCTCATGCGAGCTGCCGCAGAAGAGCTCGATCGACTCGAAGCCCTCCCCTTCGCCGCGTACGTCAGCGACCCCTGTGACGGCCGCACCCAGGGGACTATCGGCATGATGGATAGCCTCGCCTATCGCAACGACGCCGCCGTCGTCCTGAAACGACTGATCCGCTCGCTGCCAACTCGGAAGGGCGTCATCGGCGTCGCCACCTGCGACAAGGGCCTCCCCGCCATGATGATGGCCCTCGCCTCGCAGCACGATCTCCCCTGCGTCATCGTCCCCGGCGGAGTCACCCTGCCACCCGCCCAGGGCGAAGACGCCGGCAAAGTCCAGACCATCGGCGCTCGCTTCGCCCACGGCGAAATCACGCTCGAAGAAGCCGCCGAAGCGGGCTGTCGAGCCTGCGGCTCACCCGGTGGCGGCTGCCAGTTCCTCGGAACCGCCGCCACCTCGCAAGTCATCGCCGAAGCCTTGGGAATGTCGCTGCCACACTCCGCTCTCGCTCCGTCCGGTCAACCGATCTGGCTCGACGCCGCTCGCCGCTCCGCCCGAGCCGTCGTCGAACTCCAGCGCCGCGGCAAGTCGATGAAACACGTGTTGACTCAGGACGCCGTGCACAATGCGATGGTCGTTCACGCCGCCTGCGGTGGCTCGACCAACCTGCTGCTGCACATCCCCGCCTTCGCCTTCGAAGCCGGTCTCACTCGCCCCTCCGTCGACGACTGGAGCCGCATCAACCGCCAGGTCCCGCGACTGGTCGACTGCCTCCCCAACGGTCCCGTCGGCCACCCCACGGTCCGCTTCTTCCTCGCGGGCGGCGTCCCCGAACTGATGCTGCACCTGCGGACACTCGGCCTGCTCAAGCTGAACGCCCTCACCGTCTCTGGCCAGTCGCTCGGCGACGTCCTCGAATGGTGGGAAAAGTCCGAACGCCGAG
>CBIHQO010000099.1:0-12242 GCA_966211735.1 uncultured Schlesneria sp. | reverse complement strand
CTTTGGCATCCAGAGCATCCGCCTGACACGACATCAACGCGCTGGCTCCGCTACGAGCACGCCCAATCGGCAGGTCGATTGTCCCTTCGTCTTGCTTCACAATCCCGTCGACGATCGCGGTGTACGACTTGGCAATCCGTTCTCGCTGAAACTGAATGGACAACAGCCGATGCGAGAGATGGTCTTTCGCCGTGGCCACGACTCCACTGGTGTCACGGTCCAATCGATGGACAATCCCGGGTTTCTTTTGGCCGGGGAAGTCGGAATTCTGATCCAGATAGTACTGAATCGCGTTGGTCAAAGCCCCCGAAGGGTTTTGCCCCGAAGGATGGATGATCAATCCGGCGGGCTTGTCGACGATTAGCAGCCACTCATCCTCGTGGACGATCCCGAATGTAATCTCTTCAGCGGGCATCAGGTTGTCGGGTGGTTCCAACAGTCGGACTGACACGGACTCGCCCGCAAACACTCGCTGGTCCGGGGCCGCCACAGCTCCATTCACGGTCACTTGTCCCGCTCGCACCAGCCGATGCAACCGCCACGCTGTATAGCTACGCAAATGACGAGCGAGAAACGTGTCGACTCGCGTTCCAGACAGATAGCGTTCAACAACGGCGGTGGTGGAGTGCATGAGCAACAGTGCAATCAGTGATATTCAACGAGCGACAACGCCAGCCAGCAGAAAGAGAACTCATCGAACAAGATCCTCTTTCAGACCTGTTTTAGACGAACGTCGGCGAATGGTCCAACCTGAGAGGGAATTCCAGAGCGTCATTGCTCATTCCGGCTTACCTGAATAACATCAGCAACAGCCGATTTGTCTGGCGAAGCGCAAATCAAGGAAGCGGAATGCTCAATCTACTTGGTCAACCTCAGGCGACGTGTGGTGGGATCTCGCGGCGCGACTTATTACAGGCCGGTGGAGCAGGGCTGTTTGGACTTAGCTTACCGCAGCTGCTTCGCGCCGAGGCGGCGTCCCCCGAGCGACAGCCTCGAGCCAGGAGCATCATCTTTCTATTTCTGTTCGGCGGACCAAGCCAGCTCGAAACATTCGACATGAAGCCCGCAGCAACCAGTAAGGTCCGCGGGCCGTATTCACCGATCGCATCTCGCACACCCGACCTGCGGATCTGCGAATTGCTCAGCCAATGTGCCACGATCTCCGATAAGTTTGCAGTCGTGCGCACACTGTCGCATTCGTATAACGACCACAGCGGCGGCGGGCACTACATCCAGACTGGTAAGCGCTGGCAGATTCCGATCGGCGGCGGCTTCAATGCCACTTCGCAAGACTGGCCGTCAATCGGGTCTGCGGTTGATTACTTATCGCAAAGCAAGCATGCCGCGCTGCCAATTCAAAAGACGGATGCGGGACTGCCGAACTATGTGGTTCTCCCGAACAGCCTGGGCAAGATTCAAACTTACTCCGTCCGATTGCAACGCCCGGGCGAATACGCCGGTTGGCTGGGACGCGGCTACGATCCAGTGACGACATCGATTGAGAAGATAGACAGCAAGGACAACCCCTATTATCGCGATTGCACAGACGATGAGCTGACATTCCAAATTGACGGGTTGAATGCACCTGCGGCAATGACCTTGGATCGACTGAGTCGGAGACAGACATTATTGGCCCAGTTTGATCAACGGCTGCGGCATCTCGACCAGCAAACATCGCTCAATGTGTATGATCGTTTCCAACAGCGAGCGATGGACCTCGTCACATCAGAACGGACGCGAACGGCTCTCGATCTGCGGCAGGAACCGGCCGCGATACGTGATCGCTACGGACGCCACCTGTTTGGTCAATCGGCCTTAATGGCACGGCGCTTGATTGAGGCTGGTACTCGATACGTCACCGTGCATTGGGATGCCCCGGATGGACTCAGCTGGGATTCGCACGGCAGCAGCAAGGACGTTGGGCAGCACCTCATCCCACGCTTCGATCAAACGCTGTCGGCTCTGCTCATCGACCTCGAAGAGCGCGGACTGCTTGATGAAACCCTGGTCGTTTGTCTGGGTGAAATGGGCCGCACCCCAGTCGGCAATGCGAACTGGGGTCGCGATCACTGGAGCACGCTGTTTCCGGCGGTGCTCGCCGGAGCAGGTATTCAGGGCGGCAGAGTCCTTGGCCAATCAGACAAGGATGCCGCGTATGCCGTCACACCACCCTACAAGCCCGAGGACCTGGCTGCCACGATCTATCATACGTTGGGAATCGATCCAGAGATGCGATTACCGGATTCACAAGGGCGACCCGTTCAGTTGGTCGAAGAGGGGCATCCGATCCTCGAATTGTTCAGTTGACGACCGAACTCCGATCGTCAACTAAACAGCTACGTTCTCAGCTTCATCCTGGTGAGACGCCGCGTTACTGCTTCAGCTTCTTGTCGAAATAGCCAAACAAGGCTTTTTCTGCCTTCTCGGCATCGGCTCCCTTGAAGCCATGTCCTGCACCTTCCAGCGTGAGCAGTTCTGCTTCAACGGTACACGCCTTCAACTTGTCGACCAGCCAGACGGCCTGTTCATGCGCGACGTACTTGTCTTCTGTTCCGTGAATGCACAACGTCGGTGCCGCGTTCGGTGTGACCCAGTAGAGGGGGCTGGCTTGAATATGCAGATCGTGTTTCGTTTCCAGATTGCCACCGAACCAGAGCGGTAACACTTCGTGAGCGTCGACGCTTTTGCCGTACGACTTGGTGAAATCGCTGGGACCATACACATTGACAACACAAGCCACAGAACTCGACTGTTCTGGATTCCCGCCAGTCCCTTCAAATTGAGGAACATTGGCCGTCACGGCCAGAAACTGCGCCAGATGTCCTCCCGCTGATCCGCCGGTGACACCGATCTTGTCCGGATTGATGTTGTATTTCTTCGCGTTCGCTCGCAGCCAGCGCACAGCGGCTTTCGTGTCATGAACGGCCGCAGGAAACTGATGCTTCGGGGCCAGGCGATAGGTCATCGTGACTGCGACGTAACCTCGTTCAGCCAACTTCAAACAAAGGCCATCATAGGAATCGCGTTTCCCGGCTCGAAAGCCTCCTCCATGGATACAGAGGACGGCGGGGAAGGGGCCGGCACCGGTCTTCGGCCGCGCCAGGTTCAACTGCAAATGGTCGTCCCCAACGGTCGAATACTCGATGTCCGTTTCCCAGATGACATTGTCCGGAACAGGTGGCGCTGCGCTGGCGGGCGAGCCAACGCTCAACAGCAGTCCCAGCAGGATGATCAAACTTGCTTTCAGCATGGTGTACTTTCTGGGTTGAATAATCCGATTGTTCTGTTGGCATCGTAGAAAGCGATGCTGTGTCTAACAACTAGCCCATTCTTTTTGGCGACTCGCGAATTTCGTTGGCCTTGGAGATTTTTCGGGCGACCTGACTCGCCTGCATAACGTACCTTCAAAATGCAGAAATCACATGCCTAGATGACGGCCATTGTCGGACATTCCCCACTTGCGGAACTCGGCAATCGGTTCGCCCCAGCCTTAAGATCGTGACCATGAGAATTATCTCAGGCAAACCACTCGTTGCTCTCGCGCTGGGAAGCGCACTGCTGATCGGCTGTATGAGATCGAGCGCCGAGCGCGCCGCTGTCGAACAAGAGCAGGCAAAGCCGGTCCTGGTGGAATTTGAGCGAGTTGTCGTCGAAGGGCGTAGCGCTGTCCGAGGAATCAATGGGGCACTCAGCGACAAATTGACCGCTGCGCAACGAGTTCATGACGGAGGAAAAACCGTCAAGAATACCATCGGCGATTTCATGGTGTCCGGCGAAGCAGCACGAACATCGACCAGAATGATGCAGGCCGGCGACACAGTCCACGAAGCCTACTCCAAAGCCAAGCGTGAGATCGGGAATATGGGCCGCAGAAAAGACATCTCTAAGCAAACGGTCGATTGGGCGCAGGCCAAGATCGAGCAGCTGTGGTCTGCGTTCAACAAAGATTGCCGCAGCATTCAAGGCAGATAAGGAGTGCGATTCGCGCGAGCCCGTGAAGGCGGTCAAAGATGTGAAACCACCGATCGTGGAAACTCTGGAGCATCCTCGCCGAGTCGACTATCAGTACGAACGAGCCCGAGTTGCGAATATCTTTATGTTCTGCGAACCATTGGCGGGTTGGCGGGACGCCTATGCTCGTGAGACCAGAACGAAAGCGGGCTGGGCATGACTCGTCGTCGAACTTCTGGATGGTCGCTACGCCGAATGTGAAAAAATGACGCTCGTCTGTGACCATCTCCACACACAGACGCGTGGCGCTTTCTACGAAGCGTTCGAGCCTGCCAAGGCCAGGAACTTCGTCACACGAATTGAGTGGTGCTTCACGCCCAAACACAACAGTTGGCTCAACATCGCCGAAAACGAATTAAGCTGCGTCACTGTCAATGCGTGAACGGCCGCCGAATCGGCAGCATCGAATTTCTGACGAGCGAAATCGCCGTATGGTCCAGCGACATCAATCTGAGTCAGCGAGGCGTCGACTGGCCAATGCGCATCGATGCCGCCCGCTTCAAACTCAAATCCGTCTACCCTCAGATTAAAACTTGACGCACCACTAGCCCGCCAATCGCAATTCAAGCTCTTCCGCATTGATGGCCACGACCGCAATCCCGAGCCGGTCTGCGAGATCAATCACGTCCTTCTGGTCCAGCATGATCGTCTTGTTGCTTTCGATTGCCAGCACTCGTCCGCCCGCTTCCTGCAGTGTCTTGATCGTTTGAGCGCCGATCGTGGGGACGTCAAAACGCATGTCCTGCTGTGGCTTGGCCACTTTCACGACGGTGAAGCCGCCGCGGCGGCACAATTCACCAGCACGGCGGATTGTCCGATCTGTCCCTTCGATTGCCTCGACGGCGATGACCGCCAGATCGTTGATGACGACGGATTGGCCGACATCAAGTCGTCCCATTTCCTTGGCCAGATCCCAGCCGAACCGGATATCGCGCCATTGAGCATCTGTCGGTTTGCGTCGTGTCAAAAATCCGTGTTTCACAAGTAACTCCGGACAGTAATCGAGGGCCGAATCAAAATAGATGTTGTCGCGTTCGAATTCACGAATCACCGCCAACAGCAGGGTGTCGTCCTTGCGATCGCGAGTGGCATACCGATACCACATATGCAGCGTCCGCCAATCCGGTAGCAGTCGCAGCATTCGAAATGGCTGGAACAGAACAGTCTTCTCGATCTTTCCCGCCATCACGACCCGGTCGATTCTGGCTCGCTTGAACAGGCGAATGGCGCGGCCCAGTCGAGCCAGCGGCGTTTCTGCGTAGGAATAACAGACCTCGCGAAGCTGCTCTTCGTCCGCCATCCCATTCACGCCGACACAATAGACCTGTAGTCCCTGAGCCTTTGCCGCTTCGGCAAAGGCGAGCGGAAAGCGTCCCGCACCCGCCAGCAAGCCGACTCGCCGCGGGGGAAACTTAATCGTTGGTTGTGGTGTGTCTTCCATTTCTGCGTCGTGATCATTCACATGAGTTCATACTGTCTGGTGGCCCAATCCAATCAGTTGGATCACCCCGCTTTTCTGGCTTCTTCCTGAGCTTGAGACTGCAGCTCTTCAATTTGCTTCACCAGCTTCTTGACTTGGTTTTCCAGGTCTCTGACTTTGTCGCGCATCTCCGGGACTCGCTTCAAAGAGAACACCAGTCGCTTCTGTTCGGCTTCGGGAGTCGCCGGATAGCCAATCCAGATTTCGCCTTCGGGGATGTCCTTGTGAACGCCCCCTTTGGCCCCGACCATGCAACCGGAATTCAGGCGCACATGGTCTTTGATTCCCACCTGACCGCCCAGCCGAACGTAGTCGCCGGTGCTGCAGGATCCTGCCATACCAACTTGCGAGGCAAAGACGTTGTGTTTTCCCAACTCGCAGTTGTGAGCGATCATGATCAGGTTATCGAGTTTCGTTCCGGCACCCACAATCGTGGGGCCGATCGCGCCGCGATCGATCGTGGTACAGGCACCGATTTCGGCATCCTCGTGGATTTCGACCGTTCCCAGTTGGGGAATTTTGACGAAGCGACCGTCCGTGAATCGATATCCGAATCCGTCAGCACCGATCACCGCGCCGCTATGGATGATGACTCGATCGCCCAGCGTCACGTCTTGATACAGGACGGCGTTGGCATAGACGACCACATCATTGGCCAGCACACAGCCGGGACCAATTGCGGCGCCAGGGTGAATGTCACAGCCAGTCCCGATCACCACATCGTCACCGATACTGGCTCCTGGGCCGACATAGCAGTCCGCTCCAATTTTTGCGGTGGGACTGACATACGCTTGCGGCGAAATTCCGCGAGCTGGCTTTCCGCGAATCTTCCGGAACTGAGGCAGAATTTGTTGGAACGCGGCGTGGGGATCGGCGACGACGATGAGCGAAGTGTTTTCGGTCGCGGCAATACCGGCTGCGATTTTTGCATTCAGAATGATGGCCCCGGCGCGACACGCCTCGAGCCGACTGACATGGCTTTCATCAAGGACAAACGTGATGGCATCAGGGCCGGCAGATTCGATGGCCGCAGCGTTGCAGATCAGGCGATCTGTAGCTCCGCGTACTTCTCCTTGAACGAGCGTAGCCAGCGAACTGACGGTATGACCCACGTTGCCCTCCCTGGTTGAATTGTGGGCCGCGCGCACTGGCGCGGCTGGACGATCCTTGTCCCAGCCTGACTTGTATCCCAAACCGCCGAAATCGGGAAGAGGAATCCTGACCAACTGGCGAGGCTGCAGAAAATCGGATATTTCTTTACGTTGGCCAGTCGATGTCGGCTTCAGGGCGATCGGATTCAGGCTCGGTCGATGATTGAAGGCTAGTGCTTAGAGGAGCAATGGAAATGTCGGTTCGGGGGATTCGCGGAGCCACCAGCGTTGATGCCGACGTGCCGGAACTGATTCTGGCCGCCACGCGAGAGTTGTTGCAAGAAGTGCTGCGAGTGAACGGCATTACGGAATTCGATGAAATCGTCTCCGCTATTTTCACCACTTCGCCTGATTTAACTTCGACGTTCCCCGCCGAGGCCGCTCGCGGGCTGGGAATGAAACAGGTTCCGCTGCTTTGCGCCTCGGAGATTGCTGTTCCCACGGCGTCGGTACCACGCTGCATTCGTGTCCTGTTGCATGTGAACACGGACAAGAAACAGGCCGAGATCGTTCACGTCTACCTGCGTGACGCCAAGCGATTGCGCCCCGACATGGTGAGCGCTCAATAGCTGGTCGACGATACTGCCAGCGTCCACCTCGACACGGCGAAGTTTCCGCGAATGTGCTCAGGAGATCGCGCGCTTGGGTGCCACGGTTTTGGAGCCCTCGACAAGGCCGTGTCTTCGATCCAGCACACGGCAACCACTTCCTTCTTAGTCCCGCCAGGGACGAAAGATAATAGCCCACCACTTCCAGTGGTGGGTCATCGACAACCGTGTGCGAGAAGTCCCGGAGGGACGACAGAACTCTTCCGGCCGCGAATGAGATGCAATCAGCTCAAGATGTGGCCGTCTCATACGTTCATACGGAAGCCGTTACTAAACGCTTCTGTCATCTTGCAACCTACTGCTCGAAACCACTGACTCGCACGACGGTCAGCGCGCAGACAATCAATTGAACGGCAAGAATCACTGTGGCCGGCCGAAACCATTTTCGCTGGCACTCATTGTCCAACGCAGCGAGTTGCAATCCCGCCAACCAGGCCAGCCACGGCAGGAACACGATCCACAATCGAGCGACCTCGCCCGAGTTCTTTCCCGTCAGCCACAAGCTGCCCCAAACTAGAACGACGCCGACGATCACTGGCATCGCGGATGATCGCCTCGATCGCAGTGCGGCTGCGACAAACAAGACTGCCAATAGAAAGACCGGCATTCCCGCTGAAAACGCGAGCTCCATCGGGTTCTCAAGCAACCACTTCCAATACGTGCGCGAATACTTCGCATAGAACGCCGCATGATTGAAGTAGTTGAGTCGCCAGACCGAGATCATATTGATCCGACAGAACCACCACAGCAATAACGATGGGATCATGAAGCCGGTCATGGCCGCCAGTACGCAAGAGATGGACGGAGCACCCCTGATCCAGCCTGATCGGCGAGTCGACGTTTCCAATGCGGCGTTGTCGGCAGGGGAGGGCTTCCAACCCACAATCGCCATGAACAGCACCACCGGCAGAAATGCCAGGCTCATCATCAATCCACACCAGACGAGCAATCCAGTAACTGCTGCAAGAGCCAGCGATTTGCGATCAGTCGACGCCAGCCAGGCGACGACCATCAGCGTCCCCACGAATGCATAGGCGACATCGGACTTGGGAATAAACATGGCGACGGCTGGAATCGCTGGCCATAGAGCCGCACCTCGCCAGGCGGCCGACGCATCAACTGTTCGCCTCAGCAACCAATACAGCGGGAGCACGGTCATCGCGGCGGTTCCCATGACCAGTAGTGCAGCCAGCCATAACACTCGTCGATCAATTGGCAATAACGGTCGCGGGGGAATGGAACGCGTGTTGTTTCGGGCGATGACATCGCACGCCTCGCGAAACGAAGCGGACTGCGTTGAATCCATGACGTCCAGCCAAGGACATTGCTGACACAGCGTGATCAAGCCGTGGAAGACCAGGAACAAGCCGGGAGGATGTGTCCCCACATGCAGGACATCCCCTTCGCGCATCAGCCCTTCGTACTCAGGCAGGAACGCCCCCGCGTTCGGATTCTCGTAGCGGGCTTTCGTGAAATAACCCGAAGAACTGGCATAGTACAGCACAAAAGCCGACTTGCCCGTTCGATTGATAATCGGCGCCGATTCCTGCACGACCCACAACCACGTGAACGCCACTACCACCAGCCCGGTCAACCAGGCAATCAACTTGATCGAAGAGCGGGAGCCAGCCTGCAACTGTCGAGCACCTGTTTCGACAAACGCCACATAGAGCGCCACGGCGACTGCCACACCAATCAGATTCCAAAGCAAATCAGGTTCGGGAACGACCCGCTGCCAAGTCCATTCCCCGGGAATGCCCAAGGGCAGGGGGGTGAACCAAAGACAGACCAGCGAGCCAACTGTAGCCGTCAGGAAGAGCAATCGAAACCAGGGTCGCATGGAGTAGCCAATAGTCTGTTGTGATCAATCGCGAATCATCGGGCCGCGTTCCGTATTTCCAAGCCACCGCATCGAAGCATCGTCTTCTTGCCCTCGACCATGCTTGATGGCATAGATCGCATCTTCTGCCTCTGCCGACATCGGCCACCAAAAACCGGGAGCCAGACGATGGTCAGTTTTCGCAATCTTGCGCAGTTGAGGCAATGCTTCGACAAAGATCGCATTTGATCTGCGAGAATCGGACCTGTCAGCCAACGACATCACGACGTACATCGACCAGAACTTGACCTCAATGTCAGTATCGAACAGACCATTCCGTGCGGTCGTCCAGGCTCGACGGAAAGCTTTCGTTCGACGGTCCATGATTCGTGAGCAGCATCCCAACGCATCGCCCGCATCACCACGGAGCCAACCAGGAAGGTCTACCCTCTCGTAGATTGTCAGCAGGAGTTCATCGATTTCGGCGGTCTCGCTGATGCACATCTTCAGGCCCAGGATAACCTCGTTCAGCAAATGACGATCTGGATTTGCCGCTGCCAGTTCGCACTTCCCAATCCGAACGAACTCGCGGCGTGATCGCGAGCCACCAATTGAACTGAGCGTAGCCGCGCACATCAAACGGCAGTCGCTGTCATTTTTCAGCATTGCCAGCAAAGTCGTCTCGGCGCGGCGTTCACGCGTGACCATGAACCACCAGAGTGCAAAATCTTTCAGCTTTGCCGGTAGTTCTGGTAAGGCCGCAATCAGTTGCGAAGTGGTCGAGATATTTCGGCGAGCCAGGGTCGAAATGTGGCGACGATTCTTGCGATCAAATGCCAGGCAGCTCAAACGAGCTTCGTCAGTCCGCTGATCCACGAAGTCGCTGTACTGCTCCGATAATGCTTTTTCCGCTCGCTTCATACGTGCCCTATTTCTGGAACGCATCTTAGGTCGATTTCGGTTCTCAGGAAATGCAATCGCCCCTCGACATTTGTCGAGGGGCGAAGATTGTTGGTGATCCGAGTTCGGTGAGAACTCAGTTCGTCCCGGTAACCGTCAACTGAGCTTCCAACACTTGCTTGATCCGTTGTTTCGTATCGAGCAGGTGAGCCTTCGTGTAGTCGTCGAGCTTCAGATCACCTTTGCCAAGTGCGGCATCGATCTTTTGACTGAGGTCTGTCAACTGCACTCTGAGCAACACTCGAGCGTCTTCGGGATAGCCAACGCCGTTCGTGACGATGCTTGCCATCTGCTTGAGCGCCGCTCGTTGCAGGTTACGTCGATAGCTGGAGATGTAAGAATTCCGATTGTTGAATTCGCCAGCCGGTGGCGCGTTCAGTTCGGAGAAAATCGACTCATTCAGCAGCTTCAGATGTTCGGCCATCGTGTAAGCGTCTTCGTTGGCGGCGATCTTCACTTCACCGTCTTGCAGTCGAGTCAATGTCAGCGGACTGAGCAGTTGCGAGAGGACTCGCGTCTGCATCAGCGACACGTTGGCATGAATCGGATAGTCGATCCGAGACGCTTCCGTAATCCCCCAGTGACGCCAGCGAGTTGCCGCCAGCGAGTTCAGCAATTGCGGATCATACTTCTGCGATGCCAGTGCCGTTTCGCCCAGCAGCTTCATGGCGGCTCGCTGTTGTGCGGGATCGACAGGCTTGAACGGTGGTCGGGCTTGAGCATCACCTTTGTGATCGCGATGAACATAGACACCGCCTGGAACGCGTGCCACAAAACTGACCGCTCGGAAGTATTCGCCAAACAACAAACCGAACGCCTGGCGAGCACGCTGGTATCCTTCGCCGGCGTCGACCGATCGTTCCAAAATCTTCGGGAACAGGGCATTCACCGCTGCGGTCTGGCGTTGTGCATAGGCGACGGGGTCTTTGCCCAAGTCAAACCGATTCGACAGGGGATCAGGATCACCCGATTCGGTGTCTTCATCTGTCGAGTAATCCAAACCAGGTTCGCCACTGCGTGAGGCAATCTTGGCGAGTTCGACGTTCTCATCGCCCGTGATGACTTTGTAACCGTACTCGATCGCCCAGTAATCGTAGGGGCCGATCGTGTTCGTATAGTAAGCGCTTTGTTTCGCCCCGGCAGGATTGATGTTGACTGGCGAATAATCCATCACGCTGGCGACCGTGGGTTCATTGGCCTTGGCAGCATCTTCGATTTCGGCCAACGTCTTCCAGGCACTGGCCCGGAAGTTGTGACGCAAACCCAAGGTGTGACCGACTTCGTGCATCACCACTTCTTTCAACGCCTGATGTAGGAATTCCTCGGGCAACTCGCCTCGCTTTTCAGTCATTCCCTGCGCCATGAACGCAGCGGCCGCAAAGCCCATTTGATGCTGCATGCCGATGGACAACTGGCAGTCCAGATTCCGACCGCGGGTTCCAGCCAGCAAGGGAATCGTATCGGTCGGAGTAATGCTGGCTGGGTCTCCCAGCAGATGAGCGACGGCCGTGGGCGTGAAGTTCTCGTACTCCTGCTTCCAGTGTCGCATAAAGCTGGCATCGAAAATGATGTCGGCGTCAAGGATCTGTCCCGTGAGCGGGTTCGTTCGGGAAGGGCCCATCGCAAACCCAACTTCAGCCGTGATCCAACGGAACGTGTTGTAGTTCACATCTTCCGGATCCCACGTGTCATCTTCGCGCTGCTGACGGGCTTCGATCGCGTTGTCGAATCCGAGCTTTTCAAATGCCTTGCTCCACTCTTCGATACCAGCGCGAATGATCGGACGCAGATTGACCGGGACCGATTTCTCCATGTAGAAAATGATCGGGTTCTTAGGTGGCGAGATCTTCGCAGCAGGATCCAATTTCTGCAGATCCCACCGATTGATGTAGCGCACAAAGTTCTGATCGTCGCTGTTGTCGCTGAAGTCTTTCGTTGCCGTCAAGAAGTAGCCAACGCGGTCATCGGCCTTGCGGGGACGATAGCCAGTGCTCGGGAGCTGACTGACGCTGTAATGCACGGTGACAGGAGTCCCGCGCGAATCGGGAACGCTGTCTGAATCGCCCTGGCTGCTGTAAACCGCATTCACATCGAATTCGATGTTCTGCTTGAACGCCTTGACGTTGCCGACGGTGCTGCGATCAGCGACGAAGGTCGCACCCAGCATGCGGCCGATCTGCTCGTCGTCGCTCAGAAAGATGCGGGTCATATCG
>CBIHQO010000098.1:0-12282 GCA_966211735.1 uncultured Schlesneria sp. | reverse complement strand
GTCTTCAATTGTCGTGTGTGTCGCAGGCATTGCAAACTCGGGACTCGATTACCAACTTCACGACGTTCGCAGCCCGCGGTGACTCCCCTCCGACCTGTGCTTGAAGTATGTTAGCGGTCCGCTCTCCGAATCGACCTTTTGCAGGGACTGGCTTCATGAGGGGTGTTTGTGCTTGGTTGTCGTTGGTGCTGACTCTGACTGCGGCGGTATCCGCCTTGGGGGCTCAGGCTCCCGAGCTGGCAATTGAAATCGATGCTCGCGAGTTGCCTCGGCGATTGGTGCATACGACGATCGAGATTCCCTGTCAGCCGGGGCCGATGCGGTTGTGGTATCCCAAGTGGATCCCCGGCACGCATGGACCGAAGGGGCGAGTCGAAGACGTTGGCGGGCTGCGCATCGAGACCAAGGGTGGCACGATCCTCCCCTGGAAACGTGACGAGATCGAACTGTATTGCTTTGTGGTCCAGGTTCCCGACGGTGCGACGAGCATTCGCGTCAAGCTGGATACGATTTGCGAATCGTCCAGTGTCGAAGCGGCAGGGATCTTTACTTACGGCAATGCTTCGATCGGAACGATTAACTGGAACACGTGCGTGCTGTATCCGGAAGGACCGGCCGCCGACGACCAGCCTGTTTCGGTCAAGCTGAGATTGCCTGCCGATTGGAAGTTTGCGACCGCTTTGAAATCGGACGACGTGACCGACGGGATCATCCCTTTTCGCACGGTGTCGCTGAGTACTTTTATTGACTGCCCGTTGATCGCGGGGCGACATTTGAAGACGTTCCGGCTGAATCCGAACGGCACTGCCCCTGTCTTCTTGCATCTGACTTCGGAATCGGCCGAAGCACTGAATCTGGATCCAAAAGTGATCGAGATGTACTCGCGAATGGTGCGCGAGGCGGAAGCGTTGTTTGGCGTCGTTCACTATCCCGAGTACCACTTTCTCGTCGTTTGCAGCGATCACTTTGGCCGGTTCGGTGTGGAACATCTGACATCGAGTATGAACGGCCTGGGTGAACGCAGTCTGGTTGATGACAAACTACGCAAGGGCTGGGCGGCGATGCTGCTGCCGCATGAGTACGCTCATTCGTGGTGCGGCAAGTATCGGCGACCGGCAGCCATGATCACGCCCGACTATCACACGCCAATGAAAACGAAGTTGTTGTGGGTCTATGAGGGACTGGATACGTATCTGGGCGAAGTGCTGATGGTGCGAGCGGGCCTGGAAACGCCCGAGGAATATCGGACCTCGTTCACTCGCACGGTTCGCAACATGTCGAATACGACGGGGCGCCAGTGGCGACCGCTGGAAGACACCGCGGTCGCCAGCCATTTGTCTCGTAGTCCCGGCAAGTCCTGGAATCAGTTGCGGCGGACGCAGGACTACTACCCCGAAGGGATGCTGCTGTGGTTCGAATGCGACACGATCATTCGTGAGCGAACGGACAATGCGAAATCGCTGGATGATTTCTGTCGGCGATTCTTCGCCAAGGTCAAAGGCCGAGACACTGTCGCCGGACATGAGTATGAGGACGTGGTCCGCGACTTGAAGGCGACTGCCGACTACGACTGGGACACATTCCTGCAGCGTCGAGTCACCCTGCCCCATGATTCGCTGCCGCTGGAACTGGTCGAGCGTCTGGGCTATCGCCTGCGGTACACCGACAAGCCGCCTACGCTGCCCCCGCCGCCACCCGGTTCCGGTCCCGAACCGGATATTACCGCCACCGATTCGCTGGGGATCACGATTGTCGGCGGGGCAATCACGATCGTCGTCCCCGGCATGCCTGCGGACAAAAGCGGCTTGGCACCGGGAATGAAAGTGCTCGGCGTGAACGGCAAGAAGTTCAGTTCCAGCCGCCTGCGCGATGCACTCGCCGATAGCATCACTCGCAAGAACGTCGAATTCCTGCTTGAGGAAGGGGACGAGTTCCGGACGATCGCCGTTCCTTATGCGGAAGGCCTGCGCTACCTGGAGATGGTCCGGATCGAGGGCAAGCCGGATGTGCTGGGCGAGATCGTGAAATCGCGAACGAAGTGACAGCGATTGATGGATGCGAGAAACCGGCATTCTCCGAATGCCGATTGCGGTTCACGGAGTGAGCTGTCTACTTTGCCGCAAATCCCGAAAATAGCCTCGATTTGCCAGCCCACGCATTGCCGGATAGACTCTGACGCGGCCATCCGAACCAGATTCGGCTCGGTGAAACACTGAAATTGCTGTCGGTGAATGGGCTTCTCGTTCGCCGCAGGCAAGTCCCCGAAGCCAATGTGCGGATGCAGAGCGCGTCCTTCAATAGTCAACTTGTCATTCAGCAGCAGGCAACTCACCATGTCATTCTTCCCTGAGATTTCCAAGATTCAGTACGAGGGTCCGAAGAGCAAGAACCCGCTGGCGTTCAAGCATTACAACCCTGATGAGATCGTCGAGAATCAACGGCTGAAGGAGTTGATGCGGTTTACCGTCTGCTACTGGCACACGTTCCGCGGCACGGGTAGCGACCCCTTCGGATCAGGAACCCTGCAGCGACCCTGGGACGATGGATCGAATTCGGTCGAAAACGCGGTGAAACGAGTCGACGTCGCCTTCGAATTAATCGAGAAGCTTGGTTGTCCGTTCTATGCCTTCCATGACCGCGACGTGGCCCCCGAAGGTGATACGCTCGCGCATTCGAACAAGAATCTGGATACCGTCGTTAAGGCACTGAAGGCGGCTCAACAGCGGACCGGGATCAAGCTGCTGTGGGGTACGGCGAACATGTTTTCGAATCCGCGCTTCATGCACGGAGCGGCGACGACCTGTAATGCCGATGTCTTCGCTTTCGCGGCGGCTCAAGTGAAGAAGGCACTGGAAGTCACACTGGAACTCGGTGGCGAAAACTACGTCTTCTGGGGTGGCCGCGAAGGCTATCACAACCTCTTCAACACTGACATGAAGCGCGAACTGGATCACCTGGCCAAGTTCATGCACATGGCGGTCGACTACGCCAAGAAGATCGGCTTTAAGGGGCAGTTCCTGTTCGAGCCCAAGCCAAAAGAGCCGACCAAGCATCAGTACGATTTCGACGCCGCGGCCTGCCTGAACTTCTGCCGAGCCAACGGCCTGATGGGACATGTGAAGCTGAACATCGAAACCAACCACGCGACGCTGGCTGGTCATACGATGATGCACGAACTGGAATACGCTCGCATCCAGGGGGCACTCGGCAGCATCGACGCGAATACCGGCGATCTGATGCTGGGCTGGGACACCGATCAGTTCCCAACCGATATTTATCTGACGACGCAATGCATGCTGGTCATCCTCGAACAAGGTGGCCTGACCCCGGGCGGCGTGAACTTCGACGCCAAGGTCCGTCGCGAGAGCTTCGAGCCCGTCGATCTGTTCCACGCTCATATTGGTGCAATGGACGCCTTCGCTCGCGGAGCCAAGATCGCCGCTGCAATCCGCAAGGATGGCGTGCTGAAAGATTTCGTCAAGAACCGCTACCGCAGTTTCGACAGCGGGATCGGTGCCGAGATCGAAAAAGGAACAGTCAACTTCGAAACGCTCGAAAAGTACGTGCTCGCCAAGCACGAATTGGCCCCGAACGAATCGGGCCGACAAGAGTACCTCGAGAACCTGATCAATCAGTACCTGTGACACGGGTTGCCGGATCGCGATGACCATAAGAAAAGGCGGGATGTTCCCGCCTTTTCTGCTTTGTCTGTGTCGCTTGCTTCGTCATTCCCGCGCAGGCGGGAATCCAGTCTTCCGCAGCGAGTCACCTGCATCGGCACCGTCTCGTAGCCCACTGGATTCCCACCCGCGCGGGAATGACGGAGGTCTATTTGCTGCTGGCGGCTTCTCGCAGCAGGCTGACTGCGGTTTCAACCAACAGCTCACCTGAACCGGGCATCGTGGCGGCGTTGGTCACTTCGTAGCTGCCGCCGGCAAAGGCGGCTCGGTTCGGGATGTAGATTGTTTCGACACAGTTGGTCAGTTCGACCACCATCGTCGTGCGAAATGGTGAGGCCTGCTTGATCGCCAGGCCGAGTTCGACGAAGACTTCACCGGGTAGGTAGACGATCGCCACGTCGCGACCGAGGGCGATCACCGTCACGTCGACGGGAATGGAGTCGCCGATCCCGGCCAGCGACTTACTGAGCCCCCACGTGATATGGTCTTCCGCGTTCGCGAACGGCTCACGATGTCGGAAGTGATCGAGCATCAGCTTCTTATAAGCCGTGACGTGCTCGAGAAACTCCACCTTTTCTTTACGCCGTGCGGCGGCGAGGATCTCGATCGACTTCGCGACCTCTTCCTTTGTGGCATCCTGCAATGGCAACTGAACGACACGCGATTTGACGATGACGTCGGTCGCGGCCACCTTCTGCAGCTTGTCGAGTTGCTCCTGTACCGATAGCCCGATCGAACCCCCGATGATGTCTGCCTTGTTGCGTTCGGGACTGCGAGGATTAACGTGGTTAATGTCACCACAGCAGCCGGTACCGAAGATCGAGATGACGTCGTTACCGGGTGTCTTGCGAAGGGAATACTCGATGAAGCTGGGATAGTCTGCACTCCACTTGGTGCCGCCGACCGTATCCAGATGCAATGCGAAGTTGCTGAGAATGCCACGCGGCTTTCCATCGATTGAACGAGCCATGATCAACCCAATCTCGGGATCGATCGGGCCGGCCGCTCGTACGACTTCGGGGTTCTGCCAGTTCATCCAGGTCTTCACGCTGCCATCGCGCATGACGAAACGGCGATTGAACGAGACGGGAGTCTGCTGCGTCGCGGAGCCTGCCTCCAACAGCATGGGCTCGGCCTTGGCAAAGGCCTCGCTGATCGCACTGACGGGACCCGCAATCAGCTTTTCGATATATCCGGTACGCAGCGGATCTTGAGGAGCCTTATCCAGGTACTTCACCACCTCTTTCCCGTAGTCGGGAGCGGTGTGCGAATGCGTCGCCGAAACGACAATATTCGCGGCGGGAATGCCCGTCTTCTCAGAAGCGCGGGCGCGGATGGCTCGGCTGAGATCGGTCGAGATCCCGATCAGATCACAGGCGACCCAGGCGGCTTGTTGTTTTGGTCCGCGAAAGACAATGGCCTTGGCTTTCAGTGGATCGATCGTCCCCTCGGCCAACCGTTCGTGATAGTACCCCGCCATGGGGAATCCGATCGGCGGCGTAATGTCCGTTTCGGCGATTCCGATCTTCAAAGGGTCATCGGCAGCGAACGCAGTGCCAACGACAAACAAGGAAGCGAAAACGGCAACCGACCAATTCATTCGCATGAAAGAGTTCCTGACGTAAGCATTATCGTGAAGACGTTTCGAATGATACGCTGTGTACCTCAGACATTTTTGCCAGCAATTCCTCAATAGCGAGCAATCCTCCGGGCGTCGGATACGAACCTGTAATCAGCAGCACGTAGCCCCGTTGCTGAGTCGCCCAGAAGGTCATGCCCATCTCTTGATCACCCCACGGCCTTTTCAATGAGAGCCGATCGAAGTCGAGCTCGCCAAAGTGAGACTGCTTTTCGGTCTTCACGTCACGCGGATGATCCGACCGCTTCATCAAATTCGAGATCATCATGTCCAAGTGATCGCTGCTGGCATAGCCACTTTCTGATGGAGGGATCTTGACTGCGGTAAACATCAAACTGGCGGCCGTCGCACCCTCTTCGGTCGGTGGGAGCGTCAGACTCAGCAATAGGTATGGGGAGATCCCTGAAGTTGTCGCCTGCTTCCCTGTCACATGCGTCACGTCTCGCCACACCAGTCCATAAGGAAGCTGAAAGTTGAAGTAGTCATTCTGGTAGTGACCGGGAGTATTCGTCCCCGCAATCGCGGCTGATCCCGATTGTGCCGCCCAGTACCGCAGACCGAGATAGAGCGCCAGGCCGAGAGCGACGAAGATGGCCGATCGAGGAAGACTGAACGGCTCCCGAGGGCTATCGGTAGCGAAGGCGCGCAGATTGTTTCTTGCCACAAATACGCAAGGAATCACGATCAATCCGATGGAGTTGTAAATCGCGACCAGGATGTTTCCACGAGCGTACTGCAAGACCGCTTCGGCGACGAATACTAACCCACCGAGCAATGCCAGGATAAAGAACGCCTGCCGCATCCAGTTGCCGTTCCTCTTTTTGATGGTAGCATCCAGATGCAGTGGCGAAACGTCCAGGCGTCGTCCGCACGCAGAGCAACGCCCGTCGGCGTCGGCCAGAATCTCGCCATGACAGTGAGGACACGTCGTTTCGCTCATCAAGGCCACTTCTGAAGAGATTTCTGCTGATCAACTTGCCGAGTCGGTGTCTGTCGCCGATATTCGGTGCTGCAGAGGAGACGGCACACGGAGTGTGCCTGCTACTTTGTGTTTCTACATTGGGACTACTTTACTCGATTCACCTTCGACGTGGGAAATGACCCCGTTTATGACGCGACCGTTGCTGCTGTTGAATGTTGTGGGGCTGACGCATGAGATGCTCGGACCAAATACGCCGCACCTGAGTGCCCTGGCGAAAGACGGGTTTGCTCGCCCAATGGGAACTGTGCTGCCGGCGGTCACCTGTTCGGCTCAATCGACGATTTTGACGGGGACGTTGCCGAACGAGCATGGGATCGTGGCCAACGGCTGGTATTTTCGCGATCTGGCCGAAGTCTGGCTGTGGCGGCAATCGAATCATCTGGTCCACGGCGAGCGATTGTACGACACCGCTCGCTGGCATGATCCGCGCTACACCGTCGCCAAGATGTTCTGGTGGTACAACATGTACGCCAACGTCGAATGGTCGATGACGCCGCGTCCCAGCTATCCCGCTGATGGTCGCAAGGTGTTCGATTCGTATAGCCAGCCCGCGACGTTGCGTGACGAACTGCAGGCGAAGCTTGGCGTGTTTCCGCTACACCACTTCTGGGGTCCCGGGGCCGACATTCTCAGCTCGCGGTGGATCGCCGATGCGTCAGTCGAAGTGATGAGGCGATACAAGCCCAGCTTGACGCTCGTCTACCTGCCGCACCTGGACTACAACCTGCAGCGGTTGGGGCCAAACGATCCCGCGATCGCCGAGGACATTCGATTGGTCGATGCCGAAGCCGGGAAATGCATTGCCGCCGCGAGAGAGATCGGGGCCGATGTCATCGCATTGTCGGAATACGCGATTACGGCGGTCAGGCAGCCCGTGCATATCAATCGGATCCTCAGACGGCACGGCTACATCACAGCCAGACGTGAACCGCTCGGCTGGGAGACCCTTGACTGCGGAGTTTCCCGCGCGTTCGCCGTCGCCGATCATCAGGTGGCCCACGTCTACATCCAAAAATATGACGATGTGAAAGCGGTCAAACTGCTGTTGAGCCAGACGCCGGGGATCGATGTCGTGCTGGATCGTGGCGAGCAACAACAGTTCGGACTGGATCACGAACGTTCCGGCGACCTGGTCGTGATCGCGGCTGACGATTCGTGGTTCACCTATTACTTCTGGGACGACGACACGCTGGCCCCGGACTACGCTCGGACAATCGATATCCATCGCAAGCCGGGTTACGACCCCGTCGAACTGTTCATTGATCCCAAGCTGGCTTTTCCGAAGCTGCACATCGCCGCCCGGTTGGCGCAGAAGTTCATGGGATTCCGCTATTACATGGACGTGATCGGCCTGGACGCCTCGGGAGTCAAAGGGAGCCACGGCCGGTTGCCAACTCCGGGTCGCGAAACGAGCGAAGCTCCCGTCTTTATCTGCTCCACCCGTGAGATCGAACAGGACGAGATCCCGATGACGGCGGTGAAGAATCTGGCCCTGAAGCTGCAGTTTGGGAGTCAGCCTTAGGTAGCGATCTATTCCAACCGACTCCCCGAATCTGAGTACTCCACCCGCAATGCACACCTTCTTTCACGGCTGGCGACGGAAGGCGGGCGTAGTGACGCTCGCGATGGCGTGCGTGTTCGCAGTCGTCTGGGTCAGATTCTTCTTCATCTGGGACGTTCTGACTTTTCCAGTCAGTCGCGATGCATCAATCGAAGTGCTGTCGTCTTCAGACAGGCTCTTGATGTCGTATGTCAAGCATGATGGCTTCCTCAATGAGCCGTTCCACACATCGGCACCCAGGCAAAATCAAGGGGAACGCCCATGGTGGGACGTGATTGAGTTCGGGTCAACAATTCAGGCGGTTTCCGTTCCACCCCTCATAGGAATGGTCAAGCGATTCTCGGTTGGTTCGACGCAGGGGGCCCTCACCATTACCCTCACCCTTCTCTCCGTCTACCTGATCCTGTGGAAGCCACGAACGTAGACCCAACCCAAACCTGTATGCTTCTGTAAACCCCATCGCCGCAGACTTTTGATCCAAAACGATAGAATTTGACCGCGCGGGGCGACGGACGGCCATCTGACGCTATTTTCGGTCTCTTGCTCTCCAACTCTTTCAAACCGCGTCGGTTCATTTGGCATTCTTGCAGCGAGTTGGCCACTTCGCGCACGGCCATGCCTGCAACACCATAAACGACGCATCTCACTGTGTAATAAACAGTTCCGGCGACAACACCACAATTGATTTACCATTCCCTGGCACATCCCCCGTTATTGGCAGGCCTCGGCATCGGGATTGCTTAACAAGTCTTCACAACAGCTCGCGAGTGATTGGATCACCCGTCCGATGCGGGCGAACGGAAATTTTTTGTTTTGCAAATGCAGTGGGAGCTATCATGACCGCCAGCGAATACGCCCTGATGATCCTTGATCCTGAATTCACTCCGGAAGGCGAATCAGCGGAAGATGGTCCTGGTCAGTGCGCCGAATGGCACGAGCACGAACACACCGTTCCTTCCGTGCAAAGCCAAGCCGAACAACTGCTGGAAACCGCCGGTTCTCCGGAACTGGCCAAGCATGCGATCGACGTTGTTGCCAATCAGCAATAGCACCGCAAATTCGATCTAACTGCACTCGCGCGGATATTTGGGGCGGGTGCGGCATGGAAGCGTGTTGAGATGCCTCAGGGCATCCTTTACCATCACGTCATGCCTCCAAAACGCCCCAATATTCCGCCGCAGCAGCGTCCTCGTCCAAATCGCCGTCCCAGCAGTGATGCGCAGTTTGAACGACTGGCCCAGCGGCCGATCGCCCCAGAGCCGAATCAACGACTTCCCAAGATCGTTTCGAAGAGCGGCGTCTGGCATCCCTTTCTATTTCGTCGGCAACTCGGCGATTTCGATCCCAACTCCCAGCCGGGCGATCTGGTGGAGATCACCAATGCGTCCGGAGCGACGCAAGGATTCGGGCTCTTTAATCCCAAGGCCGAAATCTCCGTCCGCCTGTTGCGAACTGGCCTGAATCGTCCCGATGAGGCGTGGTGGTCCGAACGTCTGGAATCAGCCGTCGCTTTGCGGCGCGAATTCCTGAAGCTGGACTCGGTCACTGATGCTTATCGCGTCGTCCACGCCGAAGCCGATGGGCTGCCTGGCCTGGTCGTCGACAAGTTCGGTGACGTGCTGGTCGCCGAATGTTTTTCGCTCGGAATGTACCAACGCGCCGAAGCGATCCTGACAATGCTCGAGCCGATGTGCGGAACCAAGTACGGCGTGATCCGTCCCGGGCCGAACTCCGAGGATCACGAAGGCTTCGCCGCCGCACCCACTGGTTCGGAAGGGCTGCCTGCGAGAGCAGTCGTTCGTGAATTCGATACACAGTTCCGCGTCGACTTTGCCGGAGGCCACAAGACGGGCTTCTACTGCGACCAGCGAGACAATCGCAAACAACTCGCGACGTTCTGCGGTGGCAAGTCGGTTCTCGATCTGTGTAGCTATACAGGGGGGTTCGCGGTTCAGGCGATGAAGCTGGGCCAGGCAACCGAAGTCACCGGCGTGGAACTCGACGAATCGGCCGCGGCGCTCGCTCGTGAGAATGCCAAACTGAATAAAGTGAAGCTGAGCATCGTTCAGGCGGATGCCTTCGCCTACATGCGTGACATGCTGCGCAATGGCCGCAAGTACGATGTCGTCGTGCTCGACCCTCCGAAGCTGATTCGATCCCGCGATGAAATCGAAGAGGGTCGGCGGAAGTATTACGACTTCAATCGTCTGGCGATGCAACTAGTCGCACCGGACGGTTTGCTGCTGACCTGCAGTTGTTCGGGACTGCTGGACATCGCCGAGTTCTCGAAGATCGTCTGTGCCGCACCGGAAGTGGGTCGGCGCGTGCAGGTCTTGATGAAGGGTGGAGCCTCTGCGGATCATCCGATCGCCACGAATTGCCCTGAGAGTGAGTACCTGAAGACGATGTGGCTGCGGTTGGAATAGTGGGCCGCGCGATGATCGTCTTCCAGTAGGACGGGTTTCCAACCCGTCACTCTTCGCAGCCTGCGATGGGCCACGAAGGCGATGCTCAATCCAAGACGAAAACGAAGGCGACGGGCTGGAAGCCCATCCCACGAAGGCCATCGCCGAAAGGCCGTCACGCGACTTGGCGTTCAATCAGATGCTGGTCGTCTTCCAGAATCGCCTGGATCAGACTGCCGCGAGCGATCGTGAACCTGGGATTCGGGGCGATGCGGATTTGCGAGGTCTTGATCGGCCAATTCGATCGATTCCAGGCTAGCTGCAGCGGTCGAACGAATCCGTCGGCGCCAGTGATCCCGCCAGTGCAGACGACATTAATCGGCTGTGGCATCAGTTTCAGCGAGCCATTGATCAGCAGCGTGTCGCGCGCTTCTGTGAAGATGGCGGTCAACTGACGCTGGAAATCCCGCATCCAGGTCTCTTGTCTCGTCTGATCCACCTCGGATCGTTGATTGTGCAGCAAGAGCTCCTCGGTCAATTCGCCGATCTGTCCGGCAATCGAGCAGCGACCCAATTCTCTCCCGCAATGAATCAACGCGAATTCGCAGTTCGTCGCTCCCAGGCTGATTCCCAACCCGGAAAACGACGCTTCAGACAATTCCGCCAGCACCGTCGCATGACCGGCCGAGATCAACTGCGGCGAGTACCCGCGCAGCGAGACCAGTTGCTTCAAGAAGCGGACGTCGAGTGATTGATGATCTTCGTTCAGCTCGTATCCGCCGGGGATCGTTAAACAGCAGTTTTCCCCACGGCGATGCGATTGCGGCAAGACTGCTTCGACCGTCAGTGCGACGATCTGTCGAGCCACAGGATCGCCTGCTGGCAGCAAACCGTTCCGCAGCAGCGGCAGCATGGGCAGATCGAGCATCGCGGCGCATTCCACAGCGTCGTCGCCGAAGACGATCAGATCGTCACCGCAGGTCGCATGACGGGCGTGCGTACTTTCCAGCAGACGGCGATGCCCGGGCGTCTCTTTCACGACCAGATACTGCGCCTGGCAGCTACGTGAAATCAGTTCGCCACCCGAATCGCGAATGGAACGAAACTCTGTCGTGCCGAGGTCCAGTCCAACGCTCACTGTTGACCTCCTTGCAGATGGCGCAGTGCGTCCGCGACTGGTGTGGTGCTGTGCTTGAGATCAGGTTGTGGTGTCGATTCAGAGCCGACGGTCGCTCGAGCCGCATTGGCTGCAGCGGCGGCGATGGTGTTTTCACCCGGCCGGTGCTTCAGGAAGTGAGGTTTCGAAGGGTGGCTGCCGTGCGCGGCTTCCACGCTCTCGACGACCAGGTCAATCTTCTGTTCCGATGTCGCGCTGATGGGTTCCGCACTTGGTGCGATGGCGCTGGTTGCGAAGTGCGGACCCTCGGACAACGGTGCCGCGGCAGCATCGACGCGAAAGACTGGTTGAGGAACCAAGCGGCCTTGCAGGGCGATGTCCGCTGGGAACTCAGCTTTCTCTTGACGGATCGGAAGTTGATTCCTGAGCAGTTGGTTAAACCAGGTCGACGCCAAGGGACCAGCGGTCCGTTCACTTTCGGTCGCGTGCTTTGGGGGAATCGCGATCGGCGCAGACTCGACAGCAGGGCTCGTTGGCGATGCGGTCATTGGGTTGGCGGCACGCTGATGGAGCACCGCATCGATTTCATCGAGGATGCCAGGCGTGAGTGATTGCCGGCGGTCGAGATAGCGACGAGTCAGTAAGGCCGCGCCAATCAACAATCCAGTAATCGTGAAGATCCCCAACAGCAAGCTCAATGACAGAGACGAACCTTTGCCAGAAGCTGAGGACGATGTTTCTTCATCCAGAAACGAATCGTCAGCTTCTTTTGCCTGTTGTTCGCTATCGGTTTTGCTCTCGGAAAGATCCGACTCATCAGAGGAATCACGGATTGCAGTTCGCTTCGGTTCAGCAATAGCCACAGGCTCACGATCGGGAGCTGACGGAAGGCGTCGGG
>CBIHQO010000097.1:0-12434 GCA_966211735.1 uncultured Schlesneria sp. | reverse complement strand
TGCCGAATCCCCCGATTTATACGAAAACCAACCCTGCTGATTCACCAATCTTGACATTGGCGTTGTCATCAACCTCGCTACCGCTGGCAAAAGTCGAAGACCTGGCGGACACGCGACTGGCTCAGAAGATCTCGCAATTGCCCGGCGTAGGGATGGTGAGCATCAGCGGCGGGCAAAAGCCGGCGATTCGCATCCAGGTCAATCCCACGGCATTGTCCGCGATGGGCCTGAACATGGAAGACATCCGACTGGCACTCGCCGCGGCGAACGTCAATCAAGCCAAAGGAAGCTTTGACGGCGTTCGTCAATCGTACACGATTGGAACCAACGACCAACTGTTCACGGTCGATCAGTATGGGCAACTCATCGTTGCCTACCGCAATGGAGCATCGGTGAAGTTATCTGATGTCGCCGACATCATCGACGGTGCCGAGAACGTTCGGCAAGCCGCTTGGATGAACGACACCCCCGCGGTCATTCTCAACATCCAGCGACAGCCCGGCGCGAACATCATTGAAGTCGTTGACAATGTGAAGTCCCTGTTGCCGCAGTTACGCGAATCACTCCCTGCCGCCGTCGAAGTTGAGATCCTGACCGACCGGACGACCACGATCCGTGCATCGGTGGAAGACGTCCAGCGAGAACTGATCACCACCGTTGTGCTGGTGGTGCTGGTGATTTTCGTATTTCTCCGTAACGTGTCCGCGACAATCATTCCCAGCGTGGCCGTGCCGCTGTCGCTGATCGGCACTTTCGGCGTGATGTATCTGCTGGGATACAGCCTCAACAATCTGACCTTGATGGCGCTGACGATCTCGACCGGCTTCGTCGTCGATGATGCGATCGTGATGATCGAAAACATCATGCGCTACATCGAAGAGGGCGAATCTCCAATGGCGGCCTCACTGAAGGGGGCCGAGCAGATCGGATTCACAATCGTGTCGCTCAGCGTGTCGCTGATCGCCGTGCTGATCCCGCTATTGTTCATGGGCGATATCGTCGGTCGCCTGTTCCGCGAATTCGCTGTGACCCTCAGTGTGACGATTCTGATTTCGGCGGTCGTCTCGCTGACACTGACGCCAATGATGTGCGCTCGATTACTGCACCATAAGCCTCGGGCACAACAAAGCTGGATGTACAAGTCGTCCGAAGCGGTGTTTGAATGGATCATCCGGCTGTACGGCCAGACGTTGCAGATCGTTTTGCGGTTTCAGGGGATCACGATGCTGGTCTCGGTCCTGACAGTGGTTGCGACCGTGTATTTGTACATCATCGTGCCCAAGGGCTTCTTTCCTGTTCAAGATACGGGCGTGATCCTGGGCATCTCCGAGGGGCCGCAAAACATCTCGTTTGACGCGATGTCCGAGAAACAGCTCAAACTCAATCGCGTCATTATGACCGATCCGGCTGTGGCCAGCCTCTCCAGCTTCATCGGGATCGACGGGACCAACACGACGTTGAACAGTGGCCGAATCCAGATCAATCTGAAATCGTTGGAAGAACGCCACCACGCGACCGCCGGTGATGTCATCCGCCGCTTGCAGCCGAAGCTGGCAGAAGTGACAGGGATCACACTGTTCATGCAACCGATCCAGGATTTGACAGTCGAAACTCGAGTGAGCCGCACCCAATACCAATACAGCCTGGAAACCCCCGATGCTAAAGAGCTGGCCACTTGGGCACCCAGGTTTTTGGCGAAGCTACAGCAATTACCCGAATTGCGAGATGTCGCCACGGACCAGCAAAACGATGGGTTGCTGGCACGCATCGTGATCGACCGCGACACCGCGTCGCGTCTAGGAATCACCCCACAGATGATCGACGATGCGCTGTACGACGCCTTCGGCCAGCGTCAGGTGTCGATCATGTTCACGCAGTTAAATCAATACCGTCTGGTCCTGGAAGTGAAAGGAGACTTCAAGAATGAACCTCGCGATTTGCACGAGGTCTACATTCACCCTCCCGGCGGCGAGATGATCCCGCTGAGCAGCTTCACACGTGTCGAAGAAACGACCGCACCGCTCTCGATTAACCATCAAGGGCAGTTCCCCGTTGTCACCATCTCCTTTAACCTTGCGCCTGGCGTTTCGCTTGGTGACGCAGTGGAGGCGATTGCGAAGGCCCGGCAGGAAGTTGGTTTGCCGGAAAGCATTGTCGCCGGATTTCAAGGAACCGCCGCCGCGTTCCAGGCCTCGCTGCAAAGCACCCCGCTGCTGATTCTGGCAGCATTGGTCACGGTCTATATCGTTCTGGGAGTCCTCTACGAGAGCTACATTCATCCCATCACGATTCTGTCGACATTACCATCGGCAGGAGTGGGTGCCCTTGTCGCGATGATGCTTTGCAAGATCGATCTGAGCGTGATCGCGTTGATCGGGATCATCCTGCTGATTGGGATCGTCAAGAAAAATGCAATCATGATGATCGACTTCGCGCTGGATGCTCAACGCAATCAACATATGTCGTCGCGCGATGCCATCTACGAAGCCTGCCTGCTGCGATTCCGTCCGATCATGATGACCACCATGGCCGCGTTGCTGGGTGCGGTGCCGTTGGCCATGGGACATGGCGTGGGGTCGGAATTGCGCCGTCCGCTGGGGATCACGATCATCGGGGGCCTGATCTTCAGCCAGATGCTGACGCTGTACACTACGCCCGTCATCTATCTCTGGTTTGAATGGCTGGGGTCTCGACTGGGGATGCCGGTTTCGCAAGGACAGCCCGACGGAGAGCCCGAATGAGTCTCTCCACGCCCTTCATCGATCGTCCTGTGGCAACTACATTGCTGACATTTGCGATCACGTTGGCGGGGGCATTGTCGTATGGATTGCTACCTGTCTCGTCGCTGCCGCAGGTCGATTTTCCTTCAATCAGCGTATCGGCGGCATTACCAGGCGCCAGTCCTGACACGATGGCCTCGGCTGTCGCCACACCTCTAGAACGCCAGTTCGGACGCATCGCCGGCATCACCGAAATGACTTCGGCCAGTTCACTCGGTTCGACATCGATCACGATGCAGTTTGATCTTGATCGCGACATCAACGCCGCGGCTCGCGATGTGCAAGCCGCGATCAACGCCGCGCGAGGCCAGCTACCGGCTAATTTGCCGAATAATCCGTCCTATCGCAAAGTGAATCCCGCTGACTCACCAATCATGATCCTGGCACTGACGTCGGATTCGCACACGCGAGCGCATCTTTACGACGCCGCATCCACAATTCTGATGCAACGCCTCTCGCAAGTGAAGGGGGTCGGGCAAGTCAGCGTCGGCGGGGGATCACCACCCGCTGTGCGAGTCGATTTGAATCCAACAGTGCTGAATCACTTCGGGCTAGGCCTGGAAGACGTTCGCCTCGCTCTCGGCTCGGCCAATGCGAATCGCCCCAAGGGGCAGATTGCAGACGAAGAACGGTCGTGGACACTGGCCTCTACCGACCAACTGTTCACTGCAAAAGAATATGAACCGCTGATCGTCGCCTATCGAAATGGGGCTCCCATTCGGTTGGCCGATGTCGCGAAAGTGACGGACTCGGTCGAGGATGTCCGCGCTTACGGATTATGGAACGGGAAACCCGCGATTTCCGTCGTCATCTTTCGACAACCGGGTGCCAATATCATCGACACCGTCGATCGAATCATCGCACTGTTACCGCAACTAGACGCTCAAATTCCGGCCGCAATGGAGTTGGAAATCACCAGCGATCGAACGGCCACAATCCGTGCTTCGCTGCATGATGTCCAATTCACACTGTTGATCTCGGTCGGATTGGTGATTCTGGTCGTGTTCGTCTTCCTGCGCGACCTCCGCAGCACGTTGATTCCCAGCGTGGCCGTTCCGGTTTCATTGATCGGGACCTTTGGAGTGATGTACCTCTGCGGCTACAGCCTCGACAACTTGTCACTGATGGCATTGACGATCGCCACCGGATTCGTGGTCGATGATGCCATCGTCGTGATCGAGAATATTACCCGGCACATCGAGGAGGGGATGTCACCTCTGCAGGCGTCTCTGCTGGGGGCCAAAGAAATCGGATTCACCGTCCTGTCGATCAGCGTTTCGCTGGTCGCGGTCTTCATTCCGATCATGCTGATGAACGGTATTGTCGGCCGGTTATTCCGCGAATTTGCCGTGACGTTGTCAGTCGCGATCGGCGTCTCGTTGATTGTTTCACTGACGACAACGCCGATGATGTGTGCGACCTTGCTTAAGGCAAACCATGAACAGAAACACGGGCGTTTGTATCGAATGAGCGAGTGGTTATTCGATGCGATTCTGGCGATCTACGAATGGAGCCTGCGAATTGTCTTGCGGCACCAACGAATCACGCTGGCGGTTACACTGTCGACAATCGGCTTTACCATTTATCTCTATGTGATCATTCAAAAAGGCTTCTTCCCGCAACAGGACACCGGTCGCCTGAGCGGTGCCTTGCAGGCGGATCAGGACACGTCGTTCCAATCGATGTCGAAGTTGCTGGAACAGTACACCGCGGTCGTTAGCGATGACCCTGCTGTTGCTGGAGTCACTTCCTCGATTGGTGGTCAATGGGGATCAGGCGGGGCCAGCAACTCGGCTCGTATGTTCATTGCCCTGAAACCACTCGAGGAGCGCGACGCGACGGCCGACGCCGTCATTGCCCGCATCCGTGGTAAAGCGGCAAAGCTTTCAGGTGCAACGTTGGTCCTTCAGCCTTATCAGGATCTTCGTGTCGGAGGACGTGCCAGCAGTGCCCAATACCAGTACACGCTGCGTGGCGACAGCCTGACGGAGCTGACACAGTGGAGCAGCAAGTTATTGGCCGCGATTCGTAAAATCGATGGCATCGTCGATGTGAACTCAGATCAGCAGACGCGAGGCCTGCAGACCCGTCTCAACATCGATCGCGATTCGGCCAGTCGCCTGGGACTGGATATGGCGACGATCGACCACACGCTGTACGACGCCTTCGGTCAACGCCCGGTCTCGACAATTTATAAGCCGCTCAATCAATACCGAGTGGTGATGCAAGTCGACCCCGAGTTTTCGCAGAATCCCGAATCGATTCGGCATATCTTTGTGCGTGGACAAAACGACGCACAGATTCCCTTGTCGGCCCTCTACCGCCAGTCGTCGACGAACACGGCGCTCTCCGCAAACCATTCCGGACAGTTTCCGTCCGTGACCATCTCGTTCAACCTCAGAGAAGGAATCTCGCTGGGCGAAGTTGTTCCGCTCGTCGAAAAGGCCTCGCGAGATTTAGGACTGCCGGAAAATATTCAAGGTCGCTTCCAAGGGACAGCGCAGGCATTCCAAGACTCTCTAAGCAATATGCCACTGCTGGTTCTTGCAGCACTCGCGTCAGTCTACATCGTGCTTGGGATCCTGTACGAAAGCTACATTCATCCAATTACGATCTTGTCGACATTGCCATCTGCCGGGGTTGGTGCCCTGCTGGCATTGCTCTACTGCAAGGTCGAGCTGAACATCATGGCACTGATCGGCATCCTGCTGCTGATCGGGATCGTCAAAAAGAATGCGATCATGATGATCGACTTCGCTCTGGAGGCGGAGCGGAAGCAAGGAAAGTCGCCCGATGAAGCAATCTTCACGGCTTGCATCCTGCGTTTCCGTCCAATCACCATGACCACGCTCGCCGCGCTCCTGGGGGGACTCCCCTTGGCAATCGGGACCGGAAATGGGGCCGAGTTGCGACGTCCACTTGGAATCGCGATTGTTGGTGGATTGATCTTCAGCCAGATGCTGACGCTGTACACGACACCCGTCGTCTATTTGTACCTTGATCGACTGAGCCTGTGGATGGCAGGTCGCCGATCGAGCCATCAGGATCCTGCCGCCGAAGCTTGATTTTCGTACCGCCATTCCCGCGCTATTCTTTCTTCGCGCCGGGCTTCGCGGGGCGTTGCTCTCCTTCGAACGCTTGATTGCCAAAAGCGGCACGAGGTGGCGGGTCCGTTTCTTTGACTTCTTTTCGCAGGCGATCAAGTTCTGCATGCAGTTCCTTGACGGTTTCGGCATAGGCGGGCTCGCTGTAGAAGTTCTTCACTTCCAACGGGTCGGCCTGACGGTCGAGAAGTTCCCAATCGTCGACATCGGGCTTGTAGTAATGAATCAGCTTGTAGCGGTCCGTGATGACGCCGTAATGAGGCCGCACCCGATGGGGTACGGGGAATTCGTAGTAGTGGTAATACAGGCTCTTGCGCCAATCTGCGGGAGTCTGCCCCTTAAACAGCGGTAGCAGGCTGTGCCCCTGCATGTCAGCGGGGATCGGCACACCTGCCACGTCCAGAAACGTCTCAGCAAAGTCGACTAGCGAAACGATGCTCGAACTGACTCCGCCAGGCTTGATCACGGCCGGCCAACGCACCAGCAGCGGCGTCCGCAAAGACTCTTCGAAGATCCATCGCTTATCAAACCAACCATGCTCGCCCAGGAAGAACCCTTGGTCCGAAGAGCAAACGACAATCGTGTTCTCGGCCAGTCCCTCACTTTCCAAATAATCCAGCATCCGCCCAATGTTCTCATCAACCGCTTTCACGCACGCCAGGTAATCGTGCATGTAACGGTTGTAGCGCCAACGAACCAGATCCTTGCCTGTCGGCTTCGCTTTTTGAAAGGCTTCATTCCGAGGTTCGTAATAAGCATTCCAGGCTTTGAGTTGCTCCGGAGTCATGTTTGGCGACGGGCGGAACTTCGCATCCAGATCAGTGAATGTCCGATCAAGCCCCATGTCATGATCGCGAACAGCTTTGCTGCGGCCCTGGTAGTCATCGAATAATGTTTCCGGTTCAGGATACTGCCGATCCTGGTCCCAACCGAGGTGCCGGACGGCCGGAGCCCATTCGCGATGCGGCGCTTTGTGCTGACTCATCAGCAGGAACGGCTTGGACTTGTCGCGGTTTTTCAGCCATTCCAGCGACAAATCGGTGATGACATCCGTGGTATACCCGGAGTGCTTCACTGGCTTGCCCTGTTCATTCATCGGTGGATTGTAGTAGATCCCTTGCCCGGGCAGGATCTGCCAATAGTCGAAGCCCGTCGGATCACTCATCAGATGCCATTTGCCGATGACCGCGGTCGCGTAACCGGCACGCTGCAATAGCTTGGGAAACGTCTGCTGACTGCCGTCGAACCGGCTGTTGCTGTTGTTGTAGAAGCCGTTCAGGTGCGAGTACTTACCCGTCAAGATGGTCGCGCGACTGGGACCACAAATGGAATTGGTTACCAGGCAGCGATCGAACCGCATCCCTTCGCGACCGATTCGGTCCATGTTCGGCGTGTTCAGCAGTTGACGTTTGTCGCCATAGGCGCTGATGGCCTGACAGGTTAAGTCGTCCGAAAACAGAAACAGGATATTGGGTGGACGTTGCTGCGCCTGGCATGCACCAGCCAGTGCGAAAGTCGATAGTAGCAACCCCAAAACAAGGCATCGATTTAACATGATGCATCAATCCAGTCGTTTCTTGAGCATTCTAATCGCGAAAAATCCAAACGAAGTTGGAGGGATCTCGGCGTCAGCCGCCTCTCCCCATTCGAGCGTATCGGTACATCACACGCGGTTTTCGAAGACTCAGCAAGCGTACGTCACCTACGAACCGACATTTTCTGCCGACATGCGTTGCGAGTTGCCCAATTGCCGTGACTCCACGATCGGTCGGGGACGATTTCATCTATCAGGAACTACTATCTTCAGATACAGTTTGCGAACTTGACGAAGTGCCGCGATGCGTCCCACATCGTGGCCAATGTTTCCGGGAAAGGACGCCCGATGCGCAGCATTTGTGTGATGAATCAAAAAGGAGGCGTCGGCAAGACGACCTCCAGCGTGAACCTTGCCGCCGGCCTGGCGAAGCAGGGGCGATCAGTTTGCCTGATCGATCTCGATCCTCAAGGCCACGCCTCGCTCCATCTCGGTGTCGAAGCGTTTGGTCAAACACCAACGGTCTACGATGTCTTCTCAGGCAAGAAAACGCTGTCAGAAGTCAAACAGCTCGCCGTCGACAACCTGTGGGTGATTCCCTCAGATCTCGACTTGGCGGCGACAGAAATTGAATTGGTGGATGCTCCGGGACGCGAACTGATCCTGCGCGGAGCCATCGACCGCTTGAATCAGACCCAGCCGTTTGATTACGTCATCATGGACTGTCCGCCCTCCTTGGGCGTGCTGACGATTAATGCTCTCACGGCCGCGAAAGAAGTCTTCATCCCACTGCAACCGCACTTCCTGGCCCTGCAGGGGCTGTCAAAACTTTTTGAAACCACAGCGCTGGTGAAGCGACGGCTGAATCGCGAACTCAAGGTCAGCGGCATCGTGCTCTGCCTGTATGAAACAGCCACTCGCCTGGCGGCCGATATCACCGACGACTTGATGCGATTTCTGGAACAGAGTGACCCACAGGCTCCCTGGTACAAGGCCCGAATTTTCGACAGCCGTATTCGCCGCAACATCAAGCTGGCTGAAGCTCCGAGCTTTGGGCAGTCAATCTTCGACTACGCCGCGAAAAGTTCTGGCGCGATCGATTATGCCGCCTTGGTAACAGAGGTCATCGCAGCCGAAGCATCCGCGACTCAACCGGTTGCCGCCTGACGTGCAAACCTCCAAGATCGCCCCATTTCATTCCGACTGACCGCCTGATGGAATCATCGCTGCATCGCCAGTTGAAGCTATTCTATGGCGGTCACGTCGATGACGTGGAAGTCCAGGTCGACGGCTACCGAATCGATGCCGTTGTTCGCGGACGCCTGTTCGAGATTCAACAGGCGTCTCTGTCGGCGCTTCGCGACAAAGTCCGCGACCTGCTTGAACGGCACCGCGTGGTCGTCGTTAAGCCGTTGATCAGCCGCAAGCTGCTGATCCGACGAGATGAGCCCGGCGGGGAAATTGTCTCGACGCGATTCAGCCCCATACGCGAATCAGTCTTTCACCTGTTTGAGGACCTGGTCCATTTCGTCACCGTCTTCCCTCATCCTCGCCTCACGCTGGAAGTCGTGCTCACAGAGCAGGAAGAACATCGTATCACCCGAGCCAGACGACGCCGGCGAGGCCCCGACTATCGCGTCCAGGATCGCCTGCTCACCCAGATCGTCTCGACGACCAAACTGAAAACCACGGCCGACCTGCGACGACTGCTGCCGGCGTCATTGCCGCCCAGCTTCACGACGGGCGACCTGGCGTCGCACGCTCAAATCCCGCGTTGGCTTGCTCAAAAAATGGCGTATTGCCTGAGAAAGACGGGTGCCATTGAACTACTCGGGAAGCAAAGAAATGCGCTGCTGTATGGGATCGCGCGCAAACGTCGACGCGTCGCGTGAATAATCCTTGGCCAACGCCGCCAAACAAGTGCCATTGCCTAAAAATCTTGCCAACTCCGTCTAGGAAGAATCGGCAGTTTCGGCTACTTTCCGCGCGACGCCACCGCGTGATCGGCGCGGGAGCAAGTTGTCCGTTCTCTTCACTTCAGGAAGGATCTTGAAGCATGTCTCGGCTCTCGACTTTTGTTGAACTCACTTCTGTTGGACATGGGGCAAGATTCGCAGCTCTGATGTTGGCTGGCATTGGCCTGGCGGCATCGGCAGCACCAGTGCGGGCTCAAGGACAAGGGCAAGGGGTACCTGCTCGACGAGCAGCCTACACGCGCGACGATACTCGCGGGCTGATCGACGACTACAGCGAATCGCTGCAAAATGGGAACCGCTTTGGGAACAGTCGGCGCCCCGCCGTACCGAGCAATCCCGGGGCTGGCGTCACAGCGGAAATGAGACAGATCCGCCCGTTGATCCACAGCTTCGCCGAAGCGGCATCACAATTGACGTATTCGATGAATGAGCAGATCACACGGTTTCCCGGGCTGCGATCGCTCTATTCGGACGCTCTCACGGTCAGCGCCGAAGCGATTGGCCTCGATCGCCACGCAGCGCAGCTCAGCGACCATCGCTCGTTGCTCGACGACTTTGAACAACTCGACGCCGACTGGCGAGAACTCGCCTATAAGCTGCAGAACGTCCGCGGTCTGCCTGCCGAAACTCGCGACGCAATCTCCGATCTGACCGCCTTGGATCAGCAGATTCGCAAGGCGCTGAACACGCAACCGCAGATCAACCGTCAGGACTTGGCGCTGGAAGCTGCGGGATTGGCTGGTGATCTGGAAAATCTGCAGGAAGACATCTCTGCCGAATTGGGTCGGACTCAGCAGGCACAGCAGTATCTGATTCAAGCAGGTCGTTCGCGTCAGCAAATTCTGGCTGTGGTCGCGATGTCGCGCGATTCTCAGTACGACGCTGCCGGACTGGTGCGTGAATTCAAGCAGTATGAAGCCTTCTGGCAGCCATTGGCAGCCAAGCTGCAGGCCGAAGACAACCGGTATCTGGAGCGAGACATCCGACGCATCAGCCTGTCGACCAGTAAAATCCATCAGTTGCTGCTACTGCCGCAAACGATCGACAAGGCACAACTCGTCTACATGGCGGCGACATTGAAGAAGGACATCGACGACTTCTTCTCACGCACTCCGCTAATCATGGTCATGCACCTGCCAAAGGCGTCGCGAGCATTGGCCACAGCCGATCAGTTCTATGGCGTCTGCGACCACTTCGTTGATCAAGTGAATCGCGGCGAAGGTCTTGACGAACTCGTCGATTCATTCCGCTATATCGAAGAGGCTGACCACGGCTTCACGGAAGTGTACTCGGCAGTCAACAGCGATAAGGCGGTCGCCTCGCTCCAACGAATCGAACAAACCGTCGCGACGATTCGCAATGCGTTGCATATCCAACGCGAAGACTTCGACCGAACCGCCGCAATTGAACTCGCTGCATCGATTGCGAACCTGACAGAGCAACTCGACCAGGCGACGAAGCAGTGGTTGGCAAACGACGATCAATCGTTTACGACTCAGTGCCGACAAGAAACCGCGACCTTGGTCAGCCAGGCGACAGCCATCCATCACGACCTGGTGCGCGGTGTCCCCGTCTCGCAGCTTCAACGTGAAATCGACATGAGCTACGATCACTGGCGCACAGCTTACAAGTACCTGGTGAAGTGCCAGACAGAAGACCGCCCGATCCTGGGACGCCTGTCCGGTCGACTGACTCCAGCACTCGTCGAGCTGCGCACGATGATTTCGCAATCGACGATCGAGCAAACGGCTCAGCGACCAGTGCGACGCTAGTCTAAGAGTTTGCGAATTGAAAACGAAGAAGCCCGGAACACGCCTGTGTCCCGGGCTTCTTCGTTGATTATCGCCAAGCAGGCAACCATGGTCACTCGTCATACTTCAACAGGAACTGCGGGTTAATGACCTTGAAACTCAATCGCCCGCCCACGTCCTGATCAAACTGCTCCACATTCGGACGAAACACAATTCCTTCACGCTGTGTACTCGCCTGCAACTTGCTGCTCGCAATCGAGAGTTCAACCAATTGCTCGATTGTGTGATCCAGAACAATTGGGCCCAGTTCGGGCACCCCCGTGAGTTCGGCAGCATCTAATGCCTGCAGATACACCGAACGATCGACCAGGCGATACTGATCAATATTAAAGATGTTGAAGACCCGCAGATCGACTCTGGTCAGGCCGTACTTGTTCTTCTGAATGCCCGGGCCAATCACTTCACCTTGAATCGCTGGCTGAAATCCAAAGCGATTTTGGATTTGTGCCAGCTTTCCTGGCAGATCGAGTGCTTTGGCTAATCGGACCATGACATTCGTTTCGTCGGTTTCATCCAGCCATTGATTGCGACTGCAAATCCCAAACTCGCCATCTCGCAAGAACGCCGTCATCGATGAGCCATCCAACTTCTCCGTCAGATGAAATGTTTGGCCGCGATACCGCTCTAAAATCGGTTCCAGAACCTGAATTCGGATCTCATCAGTCTTCGACAGAAAGGCGGGAAACACCCCTTTGATGCGACCACCCATGCCAACGGGAATCGGCGGTTCGTACTTGATGATGTCGAGGTCGCCGGTCACGTCGGAAGCAATCTCAGTCGGTGCCCCAGGCGAGAGAATCGACAGCGGAAAACAAATTCCCTGCGACACCTGTCCTCTCAACTTGACAGTCTTGATCCGAAATCCGGCGCGTTGAATGGTGACGTCTCCATCCATGAGAGCTGACTTGAAACTGCTGGCGCGCAGGAATTCAAATTTCGGTCGCTCGGGGAGCAAGGAGTCGATTTCGCAGTACACGACTCGATCTCCGGGGCGATATTCACCCTTCTTGCAGACAACCCACCAACCCAGGATTTTGACTCGTTCGATCGCATCAGCATTCGGAATCGACTCCGTCAGTGTGACGGTTTGAATGCTGGCCAATTTTCTCATGATCGAACTCCTTCCAAAACACCGCAGATCTTTCCACTGAAGTTTGAGACAGTGGGCGCCCGGAAAAGTTCGCTGGCACGACCAATTGCTGTTCTGGCTGAACGACAACAAAGATCAA
>CBIHQO010000096.1:0-12507 GCA_966211735.1 uncultured Schlesneria sp. | reverse complement strand
ATCAGCAGCGTTCGCAAAGATCGCTGGAGCAATTTCGGAAATTGACTCGCCTGCTGATCAAGCTGCCGCAGCGATGGACATCTTCGGCAAGTCGGGCGTCAATCTCCTCAACACAATCAAAGCTGGTCCGGAAGCATTATCTGCACTTTCAGATGAAGCTGTAAAACTTGGTGTTTCTGTATCGGATGTTGATGCAGCCAAAGTCGGTGCAGCAAAAGATGCCCTCGACCGTGCTGGAGCAGCTATCACCGGCGTGGGGAATACACTCGCAATTCAGTTGGCACCATTTATCGAGGTTGCCGCCAAAAAGCTGGTTGAGTTTGCGACCTCCGGAATCGATATGGGCAAGATCGTCTCCACTGCGTTGGAATGGGTTGCCAGTGGAATCGGTGTTGTTCTCGATGTCGTCCACACGCTCAAACTCGGTTTCATGGCGTTGCAGGCCGGGATAACCAAAGCAATCGCTTTCGCCGTCGATGCGATTAGTGGCATGGCCAAAGCGTTGGAGTTTGTTCTGAATAAGCTTCCAGGCGTTCACGTCGCATTCTCGCAGACACTGGATGCCATCGGTCAGGACATGCACAAGCTCGCTGCCGATCAGTGGGGCGATGCTCAAAAAGAGCTTATGAAAGAACCACCTTCAACTGGCGTTAAAAGCTTCTTTGCTGACGTGCAATCGCAAGCCCAAGCTGCTGCTGAAGCGATCACGAAGGCCGGAACATCAGTCAACACAATGGGCGATGATTTCGCACAAGCTGCGGGAAAAGTTGGTGAACTGGAAGAGAAGCTGAAGCTCCAGATTGCGACGTTTGGGATGTCGTCCGAACAGGCTGACATCTTCAAGTTGAAGCAGCAAGGAGTGTCTGACGCTCTATTGGGAAACGTCCAGGCGTTGTCTGAGCAACTCAATGCGATGCAGGAGAAGAAGAAGCTCGAAGACGATCTAAAATCGCAAGCTCAGCAGGTTATCGAGTCGACCCGCACGCCAATGGAGAAATTCGAATCTGAGATTTCGAAGCTCAAAACGCTGCTTGAATCCGGGATGATCGATCAGACCACGTTCCAACGTGCGGCTGACAAAGCTCAAAAGGATGTATTGGGTACCCCGAAGGACGAGAACAAACTCCAATTCGCTTCGGCACTGGAATTGGGGTCGAACGAGACTCGCCAAGCAATTCTCCGTAATCGTGGGATCGGTGCCAAAGATCCAATGAACAAACTGGAAGACAACACGAAGCAACAACTCGCAAAAACAGACGGCGTGATTGGCCTTTTGACGCAGATTCTCGGCAAAACCGGAGTCGAAGAGGTTTTCACGTTCTGAACACTAGATACCTCCATGGGTATCGTCAGCGTAAAAGAAACATTCGTTCGAACGGCAGAGACAAACGAAAAGGGTCAGCGGTCTTACACTCGCACCTTCACTGTCATAACAGATGATCCGTGGATCGGTCCGGCAGTCGCCCGTGAAGCGATTCCAATTGCAGTTGGCGATTTCTATCAGACGGTCACCGAATTCGATCCCGGATCGTACTGCCTCACTAAAAATGCCACTTGCACGGCGGAAGATGGCAAACAGTGGACAGTCACCGTTAGCTACGGTCCTGCTCCAGAAGCCAGCGAAACTGACAATCCGCTAGCTGAACCGTTAGAAGTTTCTTGGTCATACGCTCAATTTGAAAAGCCTGTCCAGCAGGATCGATACGGAGCACCGATTGTAAATGTCTGCGGTGATCCATTTGCAACGGAGGTCATGCGGGACGACTCTCGTCCAGTTCTAACCATCGTACGTAACGAAGCGTCATTCAATGCTGGCCTTGCATGGTTGTATCGAGATTGCGTCAACAGTGATGCCTTCTTCGATGCTGGGCCTGGCATGGTAAAAGTTTCGAACATCTCTGCCACAAGAAAATGGAATCCCCTTTTTGGCTGGTATTGGCCGGTGTCCTACGAATTCACTTTCGATGCAAACGGATACGCAAAATATCTGTTGAATCAGGGTTTCCGAGAACTTGATTCAGACACCGGCAAACTCAAACTCGTCACGGTAAATGGCGTGCCTGTAAGTGAACCAGTCTTGTTGTCCAAAAAAGGTCAGGTGATGCCGCCGAATTCACCGCCATACGGCCTCAAGTTTGATATTTACTACGAAGCGTCATTCGGTGTTTTCAATTTCTAACGGAGGAACATGGCTGGTGTAAAACTCACAAAGGAAGCCGCTCAACGGATGGCGAATGCAACAATTGTTGTTGAACGGCAGTTGAAATCTTCGCCCGTGCAACCACGTCGGTCGGGTGGCGGCACATTCGTTGGCTTCTGGGCCAAGATTACCGATAAGGAATCTGATGGTCCCAAGTGCTCTTGGAAACGAATGGAAGCCAAAGACGATCACACATTCGAAGAGAATGAGAATTGGGGCAAAGGTAACTTCGCAGAAGACACTGGTTGGGCCATCGAGATATCTGAGTCGAAGTACGTTCTGAAAGATTCGATTGTCTGGTTGGAACCAGCATTCAACCAAGACTACTTCATCTTCCGCTACACGCCCGGTGTTCGCATCGCCAAGACTGGTGACGAAGATATCGACGGTCGCAACGAAAGCGACAAGCCCGGTAGCGACGATGTGACCATCTGGAAATATGACAAGGACGAAGAAAAACTCGTCGAGACTGACCACAAAATCAAAGCCTTCAACTCGATGTCATCGCCGATCTCATCTGACACATTTGTGCAGATTTCCTTTTCTGAAGAAGGGTATTGGTGGATCTCAGCGGAGGACTGTGGAGGATGAAACGAAACAGCCCCGGATGCGGTTGTTGTATGAAGAAATACAACATTCAAAAGCTGCATAGCCTCGATGGCCGTGTGATCTGGCAACGGGCTGTGCCGACTGACGAGCCTTCAGAGACACACGATCTATTCGAAATCCGTACGTGCTCAGATGGTTCATTCGTTGTTTGTGATTACGAGCAACCGCTTAGCAAAGTTGACCGATTCACTGGTGATAGACGCATCAACAGCACTGCCACGAGTATCATCTGCAATGGTAGTAACCGTTTCGACAATCCCGATAGTCCCGGAAACTTCAACAATATTTACGGAAACCAAATCACAATCAAATGGATCGGCCCTGCCAGTGACGATGGCGATATTCGTGATCTCGTGTGGACGACTGACAATGCCGACTTCTGCTGCAACTACTGCACAGACTTCACACGAAAATGGAAACGCACATTGCCAAGTGAAGGCACTTCGGCCTTTTACTGCTCGTGGAACGACAAGCTTTTGGCAGTCCAGTTCAACACCGGCTATACGCACGATTTGTCACAGACTGATGGAAGTGACATCACCAAGTGGCGAACACCGTTTGCCGATTTTGCTGGCGGCTTCCTAATCGGCCATGCCATTCAAGATGCTGGTGCGGCAGGAATACTTTACATGGCCGCACGAGCAATATTCGTTACTGATTGGAGCGGTAATCTACTGTTCCATCACAATCTGTTTGGTGGGACTGTTGCGAGTTGGCAAACTGGTTGTTTCACCAGTGACGCAAGATATTTTTACATGACCAACAACGTCATCTTGGCCAAGTTCAGAGTTTCTGATTGGTCGATAGTATGGACTCAGCCAGTAAGCAGATTCACCGAGACTGGTATTCTCGGCATGACCGCTGGGTTAGCGTATCAGATCAAAGAAATCCCACAAAACAATCAGGTGGTTGTCGCTGGCCAAGCCTTCTTGATGCCTGAGAACGACAATGACCCACAGTTTGATGATGATGGCTTTTTGATCGATTGGGAATGGAAGAATGTGCTTTGCTATGATGCCGATGGGGATCTCATGTGGACGAAGCGAGATGACGGTCAATTGTTTCAGGATATCAGCGGTATGTCTGACACGGTTCAACGCACTGGCTTAACTATCTCGACTGATGGTCATCCTGTGGTGACAAACTATCTGTTCACACCCGCTTGAGATCCAATTTAGCCCGTTGGCGATTGTTCCCCACCCACTTGGAAGAATCCGTTTTGGCAGTAATTGTGAAACTCGGCCAATAGCCAAGCAGCATCTCTCACGACTGGATGCAATCGAACGTCTTGAATGTTTCCGGTGATGAATCCGCCAGTGTTCCATTTGCTCATGTAGCCTTCGTTCGTCAATGGTTGTGTGAGCGATTCCGAGACAGCTTTCAAACCGTCTTGAACACCATTCACATACACCTTCATGCCGATTCCAGGCTGAAAACTCGCAGCGAAGTGATAGAACTGATTCTGCGTCAGCAATGTGCTTCCTGATGCAGTGTAAGTCTTCTTGCTGCCATCGCTTGCCAATGTCTGGATTGATGCCGTCAATTGATTCAGAAAGGTATGGCCAAAAGTGAATACCCATTCGTCGCCGTCTGATGTTGAGTGGCCACGGCTGAAGAAAAGCCTTGGTTGATAGAACGTCTGGATTTTGCCCCACATTGAGATTGTGAAACCCTGATCCATTCCAACGTGATCTGCCGGAACGGTAATAAACTGTCGTTCGACGAAATGTTGGCTCGGCTGACAAAAAACTCCTTCATCAATTGTCGGAACGATAGCGATATCCGTCCCATCGCCACCGGTTGCGTCCAGGTACTGCTTCGTGCGGTCTTTGAATTCGCCCGCAGTGCCATCTCCGATTTCGTTTAACGGCCATACTCCGGCCATGCCGTCCCAAGGATCAGACGGATTTTCAACGAGAGCGGAACCGCCAACAACGATTCCTCCTGTTGATGTTGTTGATTGAATTGGGCAGCAGTAGGTCATGAATCTCCGTAAAACAGATAAAGGGTAGTGTCAGTGGCTAAATGAAGCGGTGTTCGAACGTAGGCCGTCAGTCGGCCTGTCACGTCGTCATATTCTCTGACTTCAAATGGAATCGATTGCAGCGACAAGTTCGTGATGCTGAAAGATGGTTCGCCCACTTTCATCGGATCGAGTTGCACAGCGATTCCCAGATGGAAGTTGTCGAAATCCTCAGATACCTTTCCGGCAGGGACAGTAATCTTGCGGGCGTATCGAAATGGATAATCACTGATGACGGTGCCCCCGGATGGAACAAAAGAAAACGATGTCGTTACCGTTGCGGTTCCGCCTATGGTCAGACCGCCAGTCGCAGTTGCTGTCGTGCTTCCAGTTGGAATCGCCGTCCCGCCTAAAACCATGCCACCATTGCCTCCATCGGTTATGACAGCTTGGCCACCAGTGAAAACTCCTCCGGTTGCTGATGCAGTAATTCCAACGCTCGCAGATCCACCGCAGACAAGGCCACCGTGTCCAGAAACGATAACTGCATTGAGCGATAGCGGGTGCAGTACTGGCAATGGTTGCGAATACAACTCTTCGGGGACTCGATACAAGTCCAGAACTTCGCCATCCGTCAAAGGTCGGTCGTAAATGCGGAAATCTTTCAACGCTCCCTTGAGAGTCGTTGTTTGATCCTCCGATGTGTCATCCGTGTGGGCCAACAGAACGAACTGACCTTCGGTTGCTCCAAGATCGTGAGAGGTGTCGACATTCGTGAAACTCGCCTGTTCACCGTCGATGTATAATCGGCAGAGAGTACCGCCAGTGATGGCGTCGACGGACAAGGCGGGTTTATTCGTGCCGTCTGTCAGCGAGTTGAGGTAATGACCCCCTGCGGTTGTGGAGCTTGCCACAGCCACATAGAAAATCATGTTGTCGCCCGGATTCCACGATGGATCGTTGACGACAAGCTGACAAAGTGCAGTCACATCAAGATTCAAATCTTGTGTGTTGCTGGTCACAGTGGCATCAACATGGCTCGTCGAAAGGTTGCCCGACAAGGAAGCGGCATAGCCAATATTTACTGGGAACGGTTGGCCACCAAATTTCACAACCTTGATCTGAAGATTGCAGGGATAAGCAGAACCAATACCACTGGCAGGAAGATACAGATTCACACTTCCAAGGGTTTGACCTTGTTCCACATCAAGTGAAAAACCGACGACGCCTGTTGAACTGCCACCAGCCGCTCCGTGAGTGATCACGTAATAGTTGTCGATCCATGTCGATCCGGTGTAGTAACCTGTACCGATCACTTCGCCATCAACTGCCGGTTTGTAGTAGGGTTCGGCGGTCGCAACGATGTGATGGAATTGAACATCCCACATCAAAAGGTCATCCGACAAGTAGCCCATGTCCCATGCAGCGTGGATCGAGCCACCTCCGACCTTGGGAACGTCGAACTTCAAAATGTTGTCCGACATATCGGCGGAATAGAAGAATCCAAGATCATCACATCTGAATACATCATTGCTGGCGTCGGAGCCAAAGAAGTTGATCTGCACCCAGAAGCTGACTGAAACTCCATTTGTGCAATCGAAGCTGTGGTCTCCGTAATCAACAATGAAGGTTGCAGCCCTAATGCAGTAGTCTTCGATGTCGGTTCGCTCATCCCATGCCAGTTCGTTAAGCGTATGGCCAGTAATCGTGACGAGCTTCTTCATCTGCCCGAGCCGGTTCTCGATCACATCTGACAAATACTCCCCACCTCGCTCCCAGCACGGAATAGCCATCAAACAACCTATAGCCTGTTCCGACTGATAATTGACGCCAGGACACCAGACTTGTGGCCACATTCGATCATGAATGTTTGGCGTCGAATCAAATGGGAAACTGGCTGGCATGCTGGGCGAACTCAAGCCCATGACGGACTCGGTCGTGAATGCAGGAAACGGTGTCTTGAGGGTACGAAGTGCCATAATCTAGTTAGTAGATTCAGCGTCAATTCCCCTAGATACTTGCATGATTCATGCACCAATTCGTAACGCTGATCCTGCAACCAAGCCTTGGGAGGGAAATTGCCGAAAGAAACCTTGGGATTTCACCGTCTCCGCAGTGATTCCAGTTCTAGATACGCCTGAAATGCTCGGGTTGGTCGTCGAATTGCTTCGACTTCAAACTGAGCGACCCTACATCTTGGTTATTGATACAGGTTCGACTCCTGAGAACCTGGAGAAGATCAATGCCATGAGAGCGGAAGACTTGGAAGTGCATTCACTTCTTTTGAATGGTGTAACTCATCCATCCGACTTTCCGTGCTTTGCTCAAGATCTTGCCCACGCAATTTGCCGAACCGAATACCTGTTCTGCACTCACGCCGATGTGTTTTTGACAAGGCGAGATGTTGTCGAAGAACTGTTGGAAGTTTGCAACCCCGGTAGCCCTGTGGTTGGCTATCAAATCAGTCCTCGTCCGCATGCCGATTGGGTTGGAATGATCGGTCATACTTGCATGATGTACCACGTTCCGACGGCAGACAATTTGGGAATCAGTTGGTCTCAACGTCGATTGTGTGCTTACTACGGAGTTCCGTGGCGGCCTGATTCGAGTCGACCAAACTGGCCTGATACGGAAGTCGGTTTCAATGTGCTTTGGCGTGATGCGGGAATCTCACCAAAGATCATTGGTACAGAGGAAAACTACATCCGAAATCAAACGCCACACTTCGATCATTGCCGATCAGCCACGGGATCGAAGTTGTACTGCCCTGATTACTGGAAGAAGTGCCAAGAGTGGCTTGCTGACGCTCAGGTAGAAGCACGAGATCGCATTGAGCAATGGAAGGCAGAATGATCGACCCAGTGCTGATCGATTATTGCTTGACGACTGTCAGGCAGGGAGAGACATGCGTCCTTCCATCGTCGATAAAATTAGGTGATTCAATCACGATTTCGAACGTATGGCTCTGATGATCATAAATCACCCCAACGACGCTGTGGTTCTCAGGAAGCGGATCGTCCGTCACTTCGAAATATCTTTCACCCCTCGGAAGAGCACACGCCGAGCAAACCTCCGCAAGGAGATCGACCGAGATTCTCATTGTCTTTTTCATGCTGCCTCAATCGTTGCTTGCTTGTAATAGACCGTTGCCGTCACTGCTGACGAATCATTGTTGACGAGCCGAATCTTGAATTTACTAGCTCGGTCCGCCATCACGGTGAATGAACGCCTAACAGTGAAGTCTTCGCCATAAGGCAACATTAGTCCCCAAGGGCGGTCAGTCGCCTGATCTTCAAAACTACCATCACCGGTTTCTCTCAGAACAAACACCGAAACGCCGACATCGCCCGTACCCATGACGATCACCACAGAGACCTCAGTTCCTGATTTCTGATCGTTGCTGATTGCGGCTGTTGTGGCGGCCCCGCCGCTCGACGTGATCGACGTTACGTTAATGCTTGTCGTCGTCCAAGTTTCGTCCCATTGAGTATAGAGGTTTGTGGTCATTGGTTAGCTCTCCGAATTCAATGTCAGGACTGGTTGGACGTTCAAACTATCTCCGTTCGATAATGGGCGATTTGCCGAGAATCGCTCGGCATAAATCAACGTGCCTGAAGTCGCACCAACAACGTAATAGCCGTAAATCGTGTTCCCGGTCGTTCCACACGTCCAAGTCTGGGGTGCGGTGTCGTAAGCGATACTCGCCTTGCCGCTGACGGTACTTGGACTCTGCCAAGTGCCACGGCTTAACGTTTTGGCGGCATAGCTGGTGAAATCGGCCTCCGTGAAATCACCAGCCGTGCTCGTCGCCGTCGGCGTGTAGTCGTTTTTGAACAGCTTCAGTGTTAGATTCTCGGGGGTGCTGGTCGTTTTCAGCATCCATTGGACGGCGAGCAGTTCGCCGGAATTTGCAAATACAAGTGCCATAAATCCTCCTGCAGAGATGTAGTGCAGGTGGAACGCTTTTTGAGCGAACCCAATCGAAAATCGGCTTTACAGCGTATTTCAGCGATTCGTGCCCGATCCATCTCAACGCATGGAAAATCCACTCACAATCATCCATCTTCGTGTCCCTTTTGGTGACGAGAACGCAGGTGCTACCTCTCAAATGCGGTCTCGATCCGGGGGATCGCAAAAAGATTTTTTCCAGTAGCAAAAGCTGCTAAGGGGAGTCGTTACAGTGCTGGTTTACCTGCTATTTGCTGCCTTACCGACGACGGAAGACATTAAGCAATTACCCGAAGTGGCTGCGGTGAGCGTTAATGCGGTAGCAAATCCCGTTAAACGGATAATCCACGTCCTTAACTGGCACTACGTCTCTAAGGATGATTACCTGCTCGACGACGGCGAACAGGATTACGGAGAGTTCCTTAACGACGTGGAACGTGTGCAAAAGGAACAGGTAGCCTTCTTGAAGCGGTTGAAAGTAAGGAAAATCCATTACGAGGGCCTTACCGCAAAGAACAAGCAGGCTTACTCCGACCGAATTGACGTGCTTAAGCGGCTAAAGAAGCGGTCTAACGGTACTGCTGTCGACGATTTTGTTGCTCAATTGCGTCGAGAAGATGAGTTACAACTCGGTTCGCCTGGTTATCTGCTAATGAATGGCGAAATCGACGACGTGTTACCCGGTGACGACGCAGATGCAATGGATCGAGCGAATCCGATCAAGGAAGGGAAAATCGAATTCGACCAAAAACTCAACGAAGCACGAGAAGCGGCAACGGTTCAATTGTTACTCAAACACGACGAATCGGTGCTGATCATGGGCGGCAGTCATGATCTGACCGACAACTTGCCCGTTAGCGTTGAATATGTGCGTGTGACGTTGAGGGAATATCAGAGAATCCAGAACGGAAAATGATCTTGTCTTCTTCTGTTTGGTTTATCTACGTGGTTTTTGGCTTAGCCGAGGCTGCGGTTCTGTTCGTTTTGCTTGAGGAACAGTTGATGAGTAAGAAGAAGTCAGTCGAAGAGCCAGGTCTTGTAATGATGCTACTTCGAATAATCGTCATCGCCGGAACGGCCATAACGCTCGCACTACTGCCTGTCTGGATTTCAAAACCTGACTGGAAACAAGCAGACCCATACAGCTTACTTAATGCGGGAGTTTCGGCACTTGCTTTTGCTGCTGTAATTCAGTCACTGTGGTATCAACAGCATCAGCTCAAATTACAACGCAATGAGCTTAAGTTGCAGCGGATCGACCTGCGTAAGAGCGTGGTCGAATATGAAAAGATGGCTGATGCTCAAAAGTCGTCCGATAAGCGGCTGTTTTTGACAGCTTACGTCACCGCACTCAACACGATCCGAGAACTAAATCTGCACCCACCAATCACCGACACGAATCGACCGCAGACAATATTCTCAGCGGTTCGGCAACGGGCAATTCATCGTCACCTCGACAATTTAATTGCTCCACTCTCGGTAGAGGCGGTCACATTGTTCGGCCTTAAGAAAGAAGATGAACCAAAGCAGCATGTACTAGAATTGCTCGCCGCAGCGGCAGAACCGCTCAGCGATCTTTTCTTGAGACAGGCGAACTTACGAAATTTGAATGTCCGACGCATCACGAGCATCGTCGAGGACATTCAGCTTAGCTGTAACACTGCTGAGTTGTTCGCTGATACTAAGGGCGAGTTCGATGGAGTCCAACTTCAGTGCAAGGCTGTTTTACAAATGATGTCTGAAGGCCGCTCCGAGACTGACGTTTTGCAAATGCTTTACAGTCTCCGCAATCAAGTATTCGAACACTTGGAAGCGTATCTCCGCTAGGAAGAGAATAACGCCCCTCCCATTCACATCACCGAAGTCATACTCTCAAGCAACTTCATGATTTCGTCGTCGGTCATGTCCAAGACTGATTTCTCCGCCTCTTTTCGTTCAGCCAGAAATTCGAAATACGTGATCAACACGTCTCGAATCACGTCAGATCGTGTTGTCTTATTTTCAAATGCCAGATCGTCGACTTGATCACTCAATTCGCCTGGAAGTCTGATACCAATTTGTGTGTACGCCAAAATTCTCCTTTCAAGGGAAAAACGGCACCCGCTGCTCTACAAGACAGCGGGGTACCGCCCAACAAACGCAGCACAATCAGCGAGGAGTCCCGTCGTCACCGAAAGTACACAGTATCTATCCAGCAAACATCAAAAATTGCTCGGATCGGCAACAAGCGTCACCGAGCAACCCAAAAGAAAAGAATTGGACACAGTTATCAGAGTACGACCACAACCATTCTTATGGTGGCATTCCTCGATATCGAATCCATTTCAGAAAATTCCATTTCTTGAATTGCTGCTGAACAAATCCACGAATTGGATGGGCTGCGGTCCAATCAATGAATTTGTTCGGGAGCAATGCTTGGGATGGTTCAGGAGATGATGTGGTTCGCACCCATTCGTAACAATTGGCGTCGCACCACTGCTCCCATTCGTAAGCCTGTTGATCGTCTTCAGACGCAATTGTGATCCTCGCCCATGCGGCTCGATTGGCTTTGCGTAAGTCTGAAACCTTGTGACCGTCAAAATATTTGCCCGCTGTCCATGTGTAACGTGGCAGAGAATTCGATTTGAATAGCCTCACCCACTCGTGATTGAGCTTGAGACTGTAAGCCAGAGTTGCCAAATGGTTTTGTGGCGTCTCTTGGTACGGGATGGTTATTTCGGTCCCGTAGTTCTGATTGTATTTTTCAGCTTGTCTCGTAAACCAATTTTGCGGATCAATGCCTTCGGCACGAGCAAATATGTGGTAATGGACTGTCTCGTCCTCGCATGGTTCCGCTACCGCCCAAAACGCTAGATTCTTGTCTTGGTGACGATTGTTGTAGTTGCGTAAGTTCTGGTTGATCGTCGCATGAAAATGACGAATCTGGTCGGTGGTCTCATGTTTATTGAACATGAGCGTCAACCAGTGGGTTGGTGGCGTTTGCTCGTGATAAGTTTTGAGTGCTGCAAAGTTGTTAGCTGCCCACATTTGGTGAGATTTGTTTCCAAATGTTGCAGATGGTTTTTGATCGTCTGAATCAATGGGGTGGTAATTGACTTGCGGATAGTAATTGAGGGTCATGATTCACTGGTTTGCCCGGGAGATTGCTCCAAAAAGGATGAAAAAGAACGGTTTTCCACAATAAGGTAGACAGCAAGAAACCCCGCCATTGCCAGTGACGGGGTTTTGCTTTGATTAGTCGTCATTTGCTTCTGTGTTGAGCTTTCCCAATAAGACTGAAGGTTTCTCGACTTTGGCACACTCAAAGTGTGTCAGATTACCTTCGAGTCGTTCTGTTTCCACGAAGATACGATCACTTTCGACGACTCGATACCAACCGCCCTGTTGCTCGACATACGGGTAATCAGGATCAATTCCAGCATCTTTAAGCTCGTCGTCTGACCAGCCAGCGTCATCAACATTCCATTCGTAATCGGTGACCTCAAGATAAAGGTTACCGTCCCAGCCAATGTGGATTGTGACGGGACAGTCAAACCCGTCTTGGTCACAAAAATCATTTGACCATTGGTTACCGTGGCATGCAAAAGTGTGGGTGATGTCCATTACGATTTGTTCTTGTTGTTTTGCGTTCATTTCTATTTCTTCCTTTTGTTGTTTGAGATTTGCGTGTTGATCAACCGACGAATGAGGCGTTCACGTAGTCGATTGCCTTATCGAGCGTAAACCCTTCCATGGCATCGTCCGACAGATACCGACCGTACAACGTAGTGATGTTCCATTCCATCCA
>CBIHQO010000095.1:0-12516 GCA_966211735.1 uncultured Schlesneria sp. | reverse complement strand
CGTGATGACCAGCAGTTCGTACACACCGATTCGACCGACATAACCCAAGTCGTTACAAGTCGGGCATGTGGCTTCGCGATTCGTCGGTGGACGATAGAACTTGTCGACCTTCTCAGCCGGCAGTCCGATCTTCTGCAGCAAGTCAGCCGTGGGTCGGTACGCTTCCTTGCACTCGGTGCAAAGCTTGCGAACCAGACGCTGGCCAAGGATCGACGAGATCGAACTCGACAGCAGGAACGGTTCCACCTCCAGATCGATCAGGCGGAACATCGCCGCGATCGTATCGTTAGCGTGCAATGTCGAGAACACCATGTGACCGGTATTCGCTGCCTGACATGCGATCTTGGCGGTTTCGCCGTCGCGAATTTCACCGACCATCACGATGTCGGGGTCCTGACGCAGCACGCTGCGCAGTGATCCCGCAAAGGTTTGCCCCGCTTTGCTGTTGATCTCGATCTGCGTCACGTTCGCCATCTTGTATTCGACGGGATCTTCGATCGTGATGATATTGTTCTCGTAGGCGTCAATCTCTTGCAGGGCCGCATAGAGTGTCGTGGACTTACCAGCACCGGTCGGACCGCAAGTAATCAGCATGCCGTGTGGCTGGTGAATGACTTCCTGCAGTTGTTCGACCATCTGCTTCCGCATCCCCAGGTCTGCCAGCGTCTTCGCGCTGGAGCCCTTATCAAGGATACGAATCACCATCTTTTCGCCACCTTGCAGACCTTGAGTCGCCACGCGGAAGTCGATCTGTCGCCCTTCCATTTCCGCACGGAAACTGCCGTCCTGTGGCTTGCGGCGTTCAGTGATGTCCATTGATGACAACACTTTGAAGATGTTCACCAGCGAATCGCCGGTCGGGCGATCGAATGCTTCGGCCGGATACATCACGCCGTCGATACGCAACCGGACCGATGTCTCGTCTTCTTTGGGTTCCATGTGGATGTCGGTCGTACGACGCAGGATGGCATCGTAGATCAACTCTTTCGCGGCGAGGTACCCGCGTGAACTTTCCACTTGTCGTGAGCGATCGACTTCACCGGAACCTTTGCCGGACTTGCCAATCAACCGGATTGGTGGGCCGGAGACCGCTTCGCGAGTCTCGCGCGATCCCATTTTCACGCCCAGCTTTGATAGCGCTCGCAATGTCACCGAACGAATATGGCGCGGTGTCAGCACCTTGGCAGAATCGGGGACGCGCTTGTTACGTTCGGCGACGTACAGACCCATCGGCAAGGCATAGCCTGTCGTCATCGCGATAAATGCGAGTGCAAAGCTAGGGGCACAGAGCGCAGCCACGAAGCCGACCGTTCCTGCCAGCAGCACGATGGTGTTCCACATGTCAGGGCGAACTTTTAAGTTGCCCGCATCGTTGTCAATCCACCCGGCCGTCCAAGTCCACAGCACGAACAGTGCCAGCAGATACAGGAACTTGCCCGTGTGCAGGTAGTATCCGGCCCACTCGCGCCGCGTTGGATAGCTGCCGCGATGGAAAGCCGTTGGATAGGGGGGATATGCATTGGGGTCGCGCAGCGCGGAACTCGATGTGGCAGCAGGAGCCGTGGATGACGCAACAGGCGGTTGGGCGACGACATCAGATTGGCCAAATGCCAAACAGATCGCCAGGCCGGCCAACAGGCACGTGAACGAGAATCGATACGACACGGATAGGCCCTTGGCTCGAACGCGCGGCTTAAGCAATAGAAAGACACTTGGTGCGCTGCTAGAGACGCACGAGATACCATTTCTTCTTCCGGATAAGTCTAACCTAAGACCGGAAGTCGCCACAAACGTTTAGTGCCTAGTAAATTGCTAGAATTCGATCTCGATCACCTGCTTTTCGCGAAGCAGTTTGGATTCGATTCGAATCGTGTCGCGCACCAGCCGGTCTGCACCGGGGACGCGAATTCGCACTTGGACGCTGCCATCATGAACTGGAAATGACTCGGTTCGACTGAAGCGGATCGCCTGTTTATAGCCATCCGTCCCGATCACCATCCCCGACAGGTCGCTGCCGCGATAGGTTTCGACAGTGCGAGGTAGCCGAAACTGGATCACAATTTGATACGAAATGCCCGGTTCGGGGTCTTTCGGGTCGGTCCAGACCGAGTAGCTTCCTTTGGTGACGGCATATTTGGGAATGCCGATGGGTCCCATGATCGTACCGTTGCCATCGCCATCAGCTCCTCCACCGGTTCCGTTTCCAGTTCCGCCGGAAACTCCTCGTACTGTAGAGCTTGGATCGAATTCGGCCGTCGAAGTCGCTGCGATGAGCGATGATGCATCGGGAAACTCAATTGCCGTTCCCTCAGGTGGAGGTTCACCAAGGGGCAAGGTTGTATCGATATCGAGCCCGCCTGGTGCCGATTCACCGGGTTCTCCTATCTCGCCGAACACATCTAAGTTGGGGCGCGTCATGGCACCGCCAACGACGAGCATCCCCAAGATGATAAGTGCCACCGAATGCACGGTGATCGAGACCAGGATTCCTTTCATCAAAGCGCTGTAATAAAAACGCAACCACATACCACGAATAGAATTGTCTTGTTTCGTGGTGTCGTTGTCGCCCAGTGCTTTCACTACGGGAACTGGTTTGGGTTTTTGTGCCTTCTTTTTAATGGTCGTCACGGGGACGAAAGCAGGCAGGCCGATTTCGGTATCGGTGGCGACAAAAGACTCGGGCTCAAGAACCGAGCTCTCCGAGTCAGGAATAGACTCAAACTCAACGTCCGCATCTGGTTCCGTTGCTACACCTGCGCTTGGGGCGACTCGCGAGCGACGGGCGGCCATCCACGTGGGCACAGCTTCCGCCAATCCGGTGTCGTGGTCGACAGGGCTGTCCGGGGAACGACTTGTGCTGCGCGGCACCTCTGCCATGTTCGTTGCCTGTTGGCGACCCTCAAAGTCGAAAGGAGGCTGGCCCGCCTTGCCTGACCCGCAAATTCAGCCAAGCGTTCAGTTCACTACTTATTATACGTCGACCGTACTCGGCTCCCTACGAGAGAATTTGCGAAAATCGTGCCCGCAGGAAGAGATCTCAAAATCGACACCGTCCCTAAACACCGGCCGAAAGGATTCGGACCGGTGCCGCGGGAGCTCTGTCACTCTTCAAAATCGGCATTGGCGAGGGATTCGTCTTCAAATCCCATGTCATCAGTAAACTCTTCGGGATTCTGCCCCTCTTCAACAGCTTTCGCCTTCGCCTCTTCACGCTCGGCCTTGTCCGGATCCATATCCTTGGATCGGAAGTACAACTTGATCGGAACTTCCTTAAACGGCAACTGCTCGCGGAGCACCCCCAGCAGATAGCGCTTGTAGTCCTCGTCGAACAACTCGGCGGCGTTGCATTTGATCACGATCGTCGGTGGTTCAGTCGCGACTTGGGTGGCGAACAGAATTCGTGGCGTGCGGTTCATTCGAGACGGGGGTGGCCAGTTCTTGATCGCCGCCCGGACGACGCGATTCAACTCGCCGGTCGGAACGCGAGTTCTCGCCTGCTTGTAGATCGATTGAGCCAGATTGATCAGCTTCTTCACATTGCGACCGGTCTTGGCCGTGATCACTGCGATCGGCACGTGCCGCATGTGAGCAAAACTTTTGAACAGGTAGTTGGCCCACTTCTCGATCTCGGCATCACCCGCCAAATCCCATTTATTCACGACAAAAATACACGGCTTGCACTCTTCGTGAATCTCGCCGACCAACTGCTTGTCGACGCGTGAAATCGTCTCCAGGCAGTCGAAAAACATCAGCGACACGTTCGCGCGGCGAATGCTGCGCTTGGCTCGAACCAGCCCGTACCACTCGACGGTATTGGCCAGACTCTTTCGCTTGCGAACCCCGGGCGTATCGATCGCGACAAATGACTTTCCGTCCATTTGAAAGCGAACGTCGATACTGTCGCGAGTCGTCCCGGGGATCTCGCTGACGATCACGCGGTCCGTTTCCGCCAATTGATTGATGAACGTGCTCTTGCCGACATTACGTCGACCGACGATGGCCAGCTTCAGTTCGGGATCTTCGTCCAGGTCCTCGCCCTGCTCGGCTTCGCTTTCATCCGGATCGGGCAGGCAATTCAGCGTGACTTTCAGCAGTTCTTCCTGGTTGCGGTTCCCTTTCACGCTGACCATGACCATCGGGCAATTGGCCAGCTTGAAGAACTCGGCTGCTTCCCGATCGAGCTTGGGAGAATCGCATTTGTTGACGACGATAATCTTCGGCTTGTCGAGCTTTCGCAGACGGCGAGACACCTCTTCATCCAGCGCCGTGATCCCGGCCGAGCCGTCGACCACGAACAGAATCAGATCCGCCTCTTCAATACCGATACGAATCTGAGTATCGATTTCCTCAGAGAGGTCGCCCACATCGACGATTCCGATCCCCCCGGTGTCGACCAGTTCGAAATACCGTTCGCTGACGTGCATCAGATAGGAAACGCGATCTCGAGTCACTCCGGCCATCGGATCGACGACCGACACGCGCTTGTGCGCCAACCAATTCATGATTGAGCTTTTGCCCACATTGGGCCGGCCAACAATGGCCACTTTCGGAACTGTCATGACTGCGACTTTTCTAGGACAGGTCTCCAGCCCCGTCTCAAAGTCCCTGATTTCAGATGATTTCGTCCGACCTGGAGGTTCCCGGACGAATCAACAATTGCCTCGACGATCGAGGTTCTTTCGGATCACGCCGCTTCGCGCGGCTTTGCAACGTGTATTAGGGAAGAGACTAAAACGCAGGGCGCTCGTTCTTCCTGAGCGGGGCGGCGTCAGCCCCTCAATGTCGCAGGCATACTCCGTATGGCGAATTCAGCAATGGAGTACGTGGCCTACTTTGGGAGGGCGAAGCTCCCGCTGAGCCGCGATGTCGATGGGCGTCAATCAACCGTCGCGGATCGGCGGGAACCTCCCCCTTCCGAAATCTCTCTGTTATCTCTGTACCTCAGTGTCTCAATCTCATCACTTTTCAGCCCTTCGCGACAGGCGTCCAACGGCGCGTCGGCGATGCGGGGCGGTTATCATAGCGTAAAAATGAGGACTCTTCAGTCAGGAGCAGCAGATTGTTTTCCAGAGAACTGGAAATTTGGGGCCCGAACTCGTCGCAACCGACCCCGACTCGTGCCGCAGCCGAGGCCTATTGCCGGACCCTGGCGACATCACATTACGAGAACTTCCCACTCGTTTCGTGGTTGCTGCCCAAGGACTTACATCAGCACTTCTACAATGTTTACGCCTATTGCCGCTGGGCCGACGACCTGGGCGACGAAGTCGGCGACACCGCCAAATCACTGGAATTACTATCTTGGTGGCGAGGCGAACTGAACGCCTGCTACGCCCATCAGGCCCGGCATCCGGTGTTTGTGGCACTCGGCGACACGATTCAACAGTTTTCGATCCCCCAGCAACCGTTCGAAGATCTGATCTCGGCATTTGAACAGGATCAATCAATCCGCGAGTACGACACGTTCGATCGCCTGCGCGACTACTGCCGCCGCAGCGCCGACCCCGTCGGCCGACTGGTGCTGTACCTCTGCCGCCAGTTCAACGAGCAGAATGTCTTCTGGTCTGACTCGATCTGCACCGGCCTGCAGTTGGCAAACTTCTGGCAAGACGTCGCCCGTGACTTCGACATCGGCCGGATCTATCTCCCGAAAGAGGACTACGAACGGTTTGGTTATCGACGAACGGACTTCGACACCCGCACCATCAATCAACCATTCCTGGATCTGATGAAGTTTGAAGTCGATCGCGCCCGTCAGTTCCTGGTCGACGGCTTGCCGCTGATCGAACAGCTTCCCGGCCAGTTGCAGATCGACATCGACCTGTTCGCACGCGGAGGTCTCAAGATCCTCCAGCGGATCGAGCACATCGGCTATCGCGTCTGGGAAACGCGCCCCAAGGTGACGAAGTGGGATGCGATGGGACTGCTAGGGGGGGCGTTGTGGCGGCATTGTTGGCGACGTTCGACTTCCAAGTCGGCAGCAACCGCTCGCAAAATCAGTCTACCGCAGTAATGAACCTTGACAGCATTCGCATGCATCAGAAGAATCACGCAGCCAACTATCGATGACATGAACTCGCTGCCGAAGACGCTCACACCAACTGAGCGGTCTATGATGGTCCCCGATCTCACGTGATCAAGTCGGGGAATCGTTTCTCACGAATCACAAGGCCCCCGTCGTGTGACGGTCTGGCTGTGTAAATCCATTGCGATGATTTTTTGACTTAACGAGGAGACTGAACGATGAGCGGACCAATCGTGCGAACCGGAACGACCCCCGAGTACTGGAAGAACTACGACAATATCTTCAGCAAGAAGAAAGCCGCCGCCCCTAAGAAGGAAGCTGCACCTGTCGCTGCCGCCGCCAAGCCAGCCAAGAAGGTTGCGAAAAAGGCCGCCAAAAAGGCCACCAAAAAGGCTTGAACAGATCGCGATGAGCTGCATCTGCATCAAACCCCTGCCCAACCGCAGGGGTTTTTTGTTTGCCCAAGCGTGAACCGAATGGCTCAGTCGTCGCATCTCAACGCAGCGTATCAAATCTGGATTCGTCACTCATGGGACATCGAACGTAGGGTGTGTGAAATCTTCGAAACATACCAGGAACGTTCATCGAGGTGGTATTGGCACATCCTTGGTGCGTTTCGAAGACTTCACGCACCCTACTTCAATCCCGAAGGCACATCCCACACCATTCCAACTTCCGTTCCTCACCGCTAAACTTCGCGAGTGCGATCGTGCGAGCCTTCCATTTCACACGGCCTGCGGATTCTGATGACTGATACTTCTCCGTCGATCATTTTGCGAGACTGCCTGGCTCAGGCTCGAGCTGGCGATCTGGCGGCGCGGGATCGATTGTTTGCCGCCTGCCGCAGCTATCTGGGCTTGCTCGCCCGCGCCAACGTCGATGGTTGGATGAAGGCCAAGGTCGATGCCTCAGACCTCGTGCAGCAGACCATGCTCGACGCTCATCGCGATTTCGAGCGCTTTCAAGGCCGCACCGATCAAGAGTGGCTCGCATGGCTGCGTCAGATCCTGAACAACTACGCGTGCGATGTCGCGCGGCGATATGGAGCCAACGGCAAACGAGCCGTTCGGCGCGAGGTCGCCATTGTCGGCACCGACGATTCACGAGCCCCCGGCATCGATCCTCAATCCCCCGCCGACAGCCCCAGCCAGATCGCCGTGCAGCACGAGAACGAACTGTTGTTGGCCGAGGCGATGGATCGGCTTCCCCCCGACTACCGCGAAGTGATCATCCTGCGCAATATCCAGCGACTCCCGTTTGAGGCCATCGCCGAGCAACTCGGGCGCACCGGGCCCGCCACCCAGATGCTGTGGTGGCGTGCGATCCAGAAATTGAAAACACTGCTGCATGTTTCTGATGCCAGTGTCAGCAGGTTATGAATGGAGTCGCCTTCGTGACGGGATCGCCAGTGCCGGACGACATCGACGCCGATCAGGTCCGCGATGCGGAGTTGATGGACGAACTCGTCCAGGCCGTTCAAGCCAATGACATCGTGAAACAAGACGCGTTGTTGCGTCAGCATCCGCACCTGCGCGAGTGGGTCGACTGCCTCAAGTCGCTCGACAGTTTCGCCTCGGCACCCGAAGAGGTGGCTCCCGAATTTGCCCCCACCATGCTGGCCGGAGCCAGTCCCGCAGGTTCCGGCTCATCGATTACCGGTCAATTCGGCAAGTACGATCTGCTTGGTGAAATCGGACGTGGCGGCATGGGCGTCGTCTATAAGGCACGCCAGCGAGACCTCAATCGTCTCGTTGCGCTGAAGATGATTCTCGCCAGCGAATGGGCGTCCGCCGAAGAGATCGCGCGGTTCCAGGTCGAAGCTCGCGCCGCCGCGCGATTGCGGCATCGCAACATCGTCGGCATCCACGAGGTCGGCGAAGAAGCGGGTCGTCACTTTTTTGCGATGGATTTCATCGAAGGCCAAAGCCTCTCGGCCGTGATCGCTCGCCAACCGATGCCGCCCGAACAAGCCGCCCGCTGGATGGTCCTGATCGCGCAAGCGGTCGACCACCTGCACACTCAGGGATTGATCCATCGCGACCTCAAGCCCTCCAACATCTTGATCGATGCGGAAGGCGAACCAATGGTCACCGACTTCGGCTTAGCTAAAGCCTTCGATACCGACGGAGGAGGCACGCGAACGGGCGCGATCCTCGGCACGCCCAGTTATATGTCCCCCGAACAAGCCTCCGGTCGCAACGCACTGGTCGGCGTCCGCAGCGATGTCTACAGCCTGGGAGCGATGCTGTACGAAATGCTCTCGGGCCGGCCCCCATTCAAAGAAGAGAACCCCCTCGACACGCTGGTTCAGGTCCTTGAAGGTGAGCCCACGCTGCTACGTCGCCTGGTCGCGAACATCCCACCTGCCCTGGAACTGATCTGCTTCAAGTGCCTCGAAAAAGATCCCGAACGCCGCTACGCCACCGCGGCGGATCTCGCCGCCGATCTGACTCGGTATCTGCAGGGCGAAAGCGTCGAAGCCCAATCGGGCGGAGTCCTTCATAAGATCCAGCGCTGGGTTCGACGACAACCGGGCCTCGCCAGCCGCCTCGCCATGCTCGTCCCCGGCGTGGTGATCATCCAGACTTACTTCATGACCAACGGCACGACGCTGGCCTATCACTTGCAGGTGATGTCCTTGCTCAGTCTCTGGATCGTGATGTCGATCATCCTCCAGCTTCTGTTGAACCACGAATCACTCGCCAACGTCGCCCGCGTCGGCACGATGCTCACCGACGCCAGCATCCTGACCGCCCTGTTCACTCACGCCTACGACGACAGCGGCACGCTGGTCATCGTCTACGCGCTGTTAATCGTGGTCTCCGGCCTCTGGTTCCAGGAAAAACTCGTCTGGTGGTCCACCGCCATCTCCGAAGTCGCCTTCGCCCTGCTCCTCCTTGACCGCCCCAATCTCACCAGACCCTGGCACTACCCCGCCCTGGTCATGGTCACCCTCATCGCCGTCGGAGCCGCCACCAGCTTCCAGGTCCACCGGGTCCGAGCACTCAGTCGCTTCTACGAACGGCGACCGTTGTAGGGTCCCTTCTGTAGGGTGCGTGCAGTCTTCGGAACGCACCATGCTCTATCACAGAATCTCCATGATCACCCGGCCTCGGCTGAGCGGAATGGGACGCCCTTCGGTATCGACCAGTTCCGTATCGGGAGCATGTCCCAGGCAGTGGAAGATCGTCGCCAACAGATCGCGCGGCTCAACGGCTCCCGATACCGGAAGCGCAGCGTGAGCGTCCGACTTGCCATGCACAACGCCGCCGCGGACCCCGCCACCAGCCAGGGCAATCGAAAAGCACTGTCCCCAGTGATCGCGACCGGCATTCGCATTGAATTTTGGTGTATGACCGAATTCGCCAACCCACACGACCAATGTTTCGTCGAGCATCCCTCGCTCGGACAGATCCGTCAGCAACGCCGAATAAGCTTGATCCATCCACGGCATCAGAAATCGCTTTAACAGGTCGTTGTGCTTATCATGGGTGTCCCAGCCCCCTCCATTCGGCTCGCCATCGACCTTGCACCAGTTGACCTGCACCAATGATGCTCCCGCTTCGACCAGACGGCGTGACAGCAAGACACTCTGAGCCCACCGGGTGCGTCCATACCGATTCCGTGTCGCTTCACTTTCTTGTGACAGGTCAAAGGCGCGACGTGCCGACAAACCTCCCAACAGATCCAGCGCCTGCTGCTTCTGCCGGTTAAAACTGATCACTGCGGCCGACGTACTTAGTTGTTGCCGTTGTCGATCGATGTGATCCAGCAGCGCCACTCGTTTCTCGAACCGATCCGTTGGAAGTTCAGCGGGGAAGGCCAGGTCGGGAACCGTAAAATTCGGTTGCGACGGATCGCACGTCAGCAGCCACGGATCGTACTTCGGTCCCAGGAAACCGCCAGTCTGTCCCGGCCAGACAATCTCCCCCGTATTGGCGATCCGATTCGGCAGAGTCACCGCTGGCGGAAAAGAACTCGACCCCTGCTGTTTGATGTACCGCATCACCGCGCCCCAATGAGGAGCCAGATTCGGAGCCTTCGAGGTCGCGTTCTCGGCACTCAGCGGGATGTGCGGAATCCCGGTCATCATCTGATAACCACTCGATGAGTGAGCGTTATCATTGGTGACCATGGCGCGCAACACAGCAATCTTGTCGGTCAGCCCGGCCGTCAGCGGCATCAGTTCCCCGACCCTCAATCCTGGCGTCTGAGTTTCAATCGCGCCGAAGCCACCTCGAATCTCCGCCGGAGCCTCCGGTTTGGGATCCCACGTCTCATGCTGAGGCGGCCCACCTCCCAGAAAGATCACGATTGCCGACTTCGCCTTGCCAAAGGAAGTGGCCGCATCAGCCGGGACCACATTCAGTTTCGTCGGCGATGCACTCGCCAGTTTCGGCAACGAGAGTCCCGCAATGCCGACGCCCCCCAGTTGCATCCACTCACGGCGAGACAACGGACCGTGATGGCGATCAAAGTTGTTTCCAAAGTGACGTAACATGGGCAGGAATCTCCGGCAGGACATTCAAGTTGCGGGACATCTACTCTACCTCCCACTTCGGCAAGACGAAATAGCAACCAGGCACTTCACGCTCTAGAAGTCAATGTGCCGTGCCACTGCTTGGCCGCTTTGGGACAAGCAGTGCTCTTAGAGAGCCCTGAGCCCAAACCAAAGGGTCAACGAGGGGTGGCTGAGGTCGACCAATGGGAGCCCGCAGTCCGAATCTGAGCAATCGCCTTTTGGGAGGGCGAAGCTCCTGCTGAGCCGCGAAGTCTGGTTGCGCTCGATCAACAAGAAACTTCTCCGATGTTGTTGTGGATCTATTCAGATCGACGGAATTGACGTGTCCAACGGTTCCACATGATGCAAACATGACCCTGCCAAGCCAACGTGGTGGTTGACGCTATCCAGTTAACGCGGGATGCTGTGTGGTGGTTGACTGCGAACTGACTGTCGAACATCGCGGTCTGAAGTTTGAAATTTCAACGCATCAATTTACTCGACATCTAGAATTAAGGTGATGCGCGATGAGCGAACAAAGTCTGGTCGACACCGCCGAATTTCCTCGCCCTCGTTTCGGTCAGAGCGAGGCTCAGACCATTTCATCCCTGGTGGAAGTGGACTGTGGCGGCCTTTCCGATCAGGGGCACGTTCGGACGAATAACGAAGACACCTTTCTGATTGCTCGCTTTGACCGCACGATGCATGCGTTAAAGACCAACTTGCCCACCGACACGTATCCGGTTTGCAGCACCGAAACCAGCTACGGCATGGTGGTGGCGGATGGCATGGGAGGACACGCCGCCGGGGAAGTCGCCAGTCGCACTGCGGTTAAAGTCCTGCTGGACCTGGTGCTGCAATCGCCCGACTGGATCATGCGTCTGGACGATGCTTCGTCAGACCGCGTTGTCCACCGCCTGCAAGAGCGCGTACGTCAGATCCAGGGAGCGCTCTCGGAGAAGACTCAGGCCGACTCCAGTCTGACGGGAATGGGAACGACCCTGACACTGGCCGCCAGTCTCGGGACCGACCTGCTGGTGGCCCACGTGGGCGATTCGCGAGCCTACCTGATGCGTGACGGTCGACTGCAACGACTGACTCGTGATCAGACACTCGCCCAGGGAATGCTGGACGCCGGCTTAATCACACCGGAAGCAGCGGCGAAGCATACGCTACGTCACGTCCTGACAGGTGTGCTCTCCGCAAACGAAAAGAACATCCCCCTTGAAGTCGCCTGGTATCGCTTAGTCGACGGCGACCAGATCCTCGTTTGCAGCGATGGCTTAACCGAAATGGTCACCGAGGCCGCTGTCACAGAAGCCCTCAACCAACCCGGCCCCGCGACCGAGATCTGCCGAACCCTCATCGATCTGGCGCTGAAAGCCGGAGGAAAAGATAACGTCACAGTCGTCTTGGCCCGTTATCGAATCCCCCAGATCGTCGGTTCTTCCTGATAGTCCCGTGCCACTGCTTGGCCGCTTTGGGACAAGCAGTGTCTTCTCCTATCGACGCTCGCCGCAATCTGTCAATCAAAGCACGTCATTCACCCCGGTCTGGATGACGTTCTATCCACGGGACATCCAACGTATCAGGAAGCGTGCGATCCACTTTCAAGAGGGATCGGGAAGTCCCTGCCAATCGCGGGCGCTGGACCACGGCCAGTCTTCAGCACGATCAATCAACCCTCGCCGCACGGGATTGAGATGAATGTACTCGACGAGAGCATGTAAAGCAGAAGGTTCCGACACGTTCTCGTCATGCCCAGAACCCGCCTGCCAAAAGCGGTGATAGGTTCGATTGGCGTTGGAGACAGTCAGCCGCGCCAGAAACTCTGGTGCATTGTCGCGGAGGAACGATATTGCTCTCACTCCCACCGGCCGCTTCAGGCTCGTCAGAAACCCCATGACGCGCCCCAGCCATGGGCGTTGTTACGCAGAAAAAAAATTGAACCGAGGCCACACCCGCACAAGAAAAAGTTAGGGCATGATTA
>CBIHQO010000094.1:0-12521 GCA_966211735.1 uncultured Schlesneria sp. | reverse complement strand
CCAGTGAAAAATTGGAACTGTTGGGGGGAGTCCCGGCCGCTCAACGCAAAACGGCCCCGGCGGCGTCCGCTAGTGGCCCTGGTGGCGGAGCGATGTCGCCTGGGGGTGGCCATGGCATGGGCGGTAGTGGTGGTGGTGGTGGTGGGAGTCCTGGCGGATTCGGTGGAGGTCCTGGCGGTAGTGAAGGCTTAGGGGGCGGTCGCCCAGGAGCGGCAGCACTGGCTTCGGCCGACTTCGATCGTCGCGAAGAATTCGGCGATGACGGCTCCGGAAAAGGCGCCAGCTTGGGAGGTTCCGGTGGATTTGGCGGTGGGCCCGCAAGTGCACACGGTAGTGGTGGCGGCATGCCTGGTCCTGGCGGAACTGGGGGAACGGCAGCCGTGAATACTGTAAAGCGGTATATCGAAGATGATGCGACAGCGCCGTTCAAGACGCGCGGATTCTACATGACGTTGATCATGGATCACCGCAAGATCCCCAGCTTGATCGCAGAACTGTCGGCCAGCGAAAAATCAGCCTGGCCGGTGGAAGTGGTCCGTATTCAGATGGTGCGCCTGCACGACGATGACATCGGCAGCGGAACTGGTGGCGGATCCGGCCCAGGGGGCTATCCCGGCGGTGGCAGCTCAGGCCGAGGCTTTTCGCTGTCCAACATTTTGAGCGGCAGCGGCGGTGGCGGTAGCGGCCCCGGTTTTGGTGCTAGTCAATCCTATGATGGAGGCGATTTCACAGGAGCGCCAGCGACATCATCGGCTGTTGGCGGTCCTGGTTACGGCCAACCGGGTGCGGCGGGTACCAACTTAGCAACGAGTCCTGCAGCCGCAGGGTTGGCCGCATTGGAAAGTGCACTGCAAGATCCGTTCATGGCGCGAGTTGCCATTTGTGGATTCATTACTCTCTACAAAGAAGTGAAGCCGGATCCCGTGGTCACAACGCCGGGTGCTCCTGCCGCACCAGCCGGGACAACCCCGGCAGCACCGGGAGCGATGTCAGCCGATCCAGAAGTCACCACGCCTGAAGGTTCACCGGAAGGAACGCCCGCAGAAGGGGACACGCCGGCCGAGAACAATCCGGCCAAGCCCGCAGATCCGTCTGCGACAACGCCACCCGATGCCACTGGCGACACACCAACCCCGCCAGCGGGAACAGAAGCGTCACCAGAGACCCCGAAATCCCCGTAGCCGGACTTCGCCAAGTCGTTCCTGAATCCAATCCTGAGTTTGCCTGCACGCGATGAAGTCACCGCGATTATCGAGCAAAGGAAAGCCATCGTGAAAAAGCTCAAAAGTATCGACTTCAAAGGGTTGTTCATCAACCACGGCGAAAAAATTGGCATGGCGTTGATCGCGTTCGTGGTGCTGGCGGTCCTGGGCTCCGAATTGACATCAGGTGCCTGGAAGACCAGCGACAAAGTCAAGGGGTCTCCGACCGATCTTGATAAGCAAGTCAAAGACGCGAAAGCGCGGATCGAAGCCCCCACGAATACGTGGCCGTTGGCAAAATCCGAGCAGTACGCGACGATTGACTTCAACGGTCAGGCGCGTGATGTCTTCACCGGGATGAATACCGCGAAGTACGAATTCACCACGCCCATGTTCTGGCCGCTGTATCGCAAGAAAGAGAAGGCTCGCGAGCCAGAATTCAACGCCCCGCAGTTTCTGATTGCCGACGCTGGTGTCAGCTCTTTGGGCACGAGCGTCAAGGCGGCGAACTTGATGGAGCCAGCCGAAGGTGCCGACCCGGCCGCAATGCCAGTCGATCCTGACTCGACGCTGAAGCCAGCCGCAGGAGCTGGAAATACCCTTGGAGGCCCAGGTGCGACAGGATTCGGAATTCCAACCGCCTCCGCGACTCGCCCTGGTCCGGGGGGAGGTCATGGTGGATCCGGGGCTCCCTCAAGTGCCAATACGCGACCTGGAGCGAAACCTGGCCCAGGAAGAACCAGTGCTGGACCGGGACCAGGTGCGCACGGATCAAGTGGCATGCCGGGAATGCCCGAAATGTATGGTGGAGGGGCCGGAATGGCTGGCGGTATGACGGCCAAGGGTAAGCGCTACATCGCCGTGCGGGCGATCGTCCCGATCAAAGAACAGATTGAGCGAGCCATGCGAGCTCTGAACATGAGTTACGCTGATGCCAGTGCGGCAATCGAGTACACCGACTTCACCTTGCAACGTCAGACGGCGCTCGCAGGAGCGGATCCTTGGAGTGGCGAATGGGAGACCGTCGACCAGAAATATGCTTTGGAAGTGCTGGAGAACAGCGCTGACTTCGATCCCGATCCAGTCCCCGCCGACCTGCAGGACGCGGTCTTTACCATGCCGTTGCCCTATCGATTGCTGCGATACTGGGGTGATCATGCCACGCATCCAAATATCAAGAATTTTCAGCTGACCGAAGCTGAGATGGAACGCGAGAAAATGGTCTACGACAAACTGCTTGAAGAAGCAGAAAAGCTGCAGGTGCAGGCTGAACCTAAAGTCAAAAAGAAGGGCCTGACCTCGGCCGTGAATGACCTGCGAGGCATCAGCAAGGCGGTGTTCTCGTCGAGTGCTGGTAGTCAGGAGATGACCAGTTTCATGAGAAGCAATATGCACGGACCGAACGGTGGAAACATGGCGGTAACGCAGGGTGATTTTAAGGACCGCATGTCGGCCAGCGGTCGCCTGTACCTGTTCCGTTATTTTGATTTCGACGTTCAGCCCGGAATGGCTTATCGCTATCGCCTGAAGCTGGAATTAAGGAACCCCAACTTTGAACGCCCCTACGAAGAGGTTGAAGATCAGACGATCACCAAGTCACCGTATCGAGAAACCGGCTGGAGCAACATCTCCAACCCGACAGTTGTTCCCGAGACCACCAATTACTTCCTGAAGGATGTCGAACGCGATCCCGTTCGTGAGGAAAAGCACAGCAGAAAACCGGTCGCAACCATCGCGATGTTTGAATGGGATGCGAATTTCGGAACGATGCTGGCTGACACTCTCAGAATCCTGAATGTGGGCCAATTCGTCGCTGAAAAGAAGAAGTCGTGGGTGCTTGACCCAGGCACTCCGACATTCGAAGAAAAAGACGTTGTGTTCGCCACCGAGGACATGCTGATCGACGCCTCGGGTGACTTGGAAATCCTGCCAGAGTTGCATCCCGATTTGCAGCTCAAGCCGGAAAAGGGACGTAAAGATATTCGCATCGGATTGCTTCCCGATGCTCTGGTGGTCACAGGCAACGGAGAATTGAAAAAGCTCGACCCCGTGTCGGAAGCGCGCGAAGAACGAACGCTGAAGCAACAGGTCGATGAAGAACGCAAGAACTTCCAGTATTTGAAAGATCAGCCTGCCGAGAACAAGGGTGCTCTGGATGGAAGCTTCGGAATGGCTGGAATGGGACCCGGGGGACCAGGCGGAACGACATCTGCCACTGGGACGCGGGCGAATCCACGCAAGAAAAATGGCAAAGATGGTGCTGGCGGTCCTGGTGGAGGACACGGTGGCTCGCCCGGTGGTGAACCTGGCGCTACCCCGCCACCAAAAGGCCGTCGACGAGCGTGACCGATTCGAATCTTGAACCCAATCACAGCCGCAGAGTATTCTGCGGCTGCGATTTTTTACACGGCAGACGATTTCGAAACGTAGAAAGACAATCCCGAATTGGCCCCGACCAGCACTCCCTTCGATCTGCCACCAAAATCACCCCTCTCGCGCATCTTTCTGATTCGACATGGTGCCACGGAACACAACATCAAGCGTCCCTTCGTGCTGCAAGGGTGTGAGATTGACGGATCGCTCAATGACACCGGCCGACGACAAGCAGCCGCAGTGACTGCCGCTTTGGCCAGCGTCTCCCTGTCAGCCATTTATGCCAGCCCGATGCAGCGAGCACTGGAAACCGTCGGACAGATTGCCGCAACCCGATCCCTGGATATTCAGGTCGTCGAGGGCTTGCGAGAGTGCCATGTCGGTCGCTGGGCAGGACTGTCGTGGGAGCAGATCCGCGAACGCGAGCCCGAGCGCGTCGCGAAATTCCTCGCGAACCCGGCGGTCGAAAAGCATCCCGACGGCGAATCGTATCTCGATCTGCAGGCTCGAGTCATCCCGGCGTTCAAAGAAATCGTCAGCCGGCACGCAGGGCAGAACATCCTGATCATGGCGCATAACATGGTCAATCGCGTGCTACTGGCCACATTACTGGAGTTGGACCTGAGTCATGCCCGAAAGATCAAGCAAACCAATTGCTGCATCAATGTCCTGCAGCATAGTGAAGAGACCACTGACGTGATCACAATCAACTCGATCTCGCATCTAGAAACCGAGTAACGAGATGAAAGTAACGAGTGAAATCCAAAATTCGTAACAATTGAACTTCGTTGCCTCACTATTGCCTTCCTCGTCACTCGCCGCTTTCTTTCCTTCTTCCCTCGTTACTTCCATCTCGTCACTTTTCTCTTCAGATCCTATGCGCGGCATCATCTTTGATCTCGATGGAACGTTGGTCGATTCTCGGCTGGATTTCGAAGCCATCCGGCGTGACATGGGGTTGGCTTCTGGATCTCCGATTCTGGAAGCGATGAGTAAGGTCTCTCCCGGTCCTGAACTGGATCGGATGCAAGAAGTTCTGCATCAGCATGAATTGAAGGCCGCACACGGCGCGATTCTGTTCGAAGGAGTGCTCGATCTATTACAGTGGATCGATGAGATTCGGATCCCCAAAGCAATCCTGACTCGGAATTCTCGCATCTGTACGGACCTTGTCACCAGTCGATTGGACTTGCGATTCTCTCATGTGCTGACTCGGGAAGACGCCGCGCCTAAGCCTGATCCGGCGGGACTACTGGCGATCTGCAAACACTGGAATCTGCCACCAGCAGAGGTCGTCTTCTGCGGAGATTATTTGTTCGATCTGGAAGCCGGACGCCGCGCCGGCATGCGAACGATCTTGTTTGCACCAGGGAACCTGCCAGAATTCGCGGATCAGGCCGACTTGGTGTTGCGTGCTTATCACACGGCGATCGAGCAGATCCAGGCCGCCTTCCTCAATGGGTTCGTTCCGTGATTCCCGATCATCCTCAACGCGATTACCGCGATCTCAACGTCCTGGTCATGGGACTGGGTTCGTTTGGGGGTGGACTGGGAGTGGTCCAATTCCTGAACGACCGCGGCGCACGAATCACCGTCACCGATACACGGCCTGCGGAGAAATTGACAGAGTCGCTCGCCGAGTTGCAAAGTATCGACACGCTGCAGCTCAAGTTGGGCGGACACGACGAAGCCGATTTTCGCAGCGCTGATTTGATCGTCGTGAATCCAGCGATCCGCCCTGACAATTCTTATTTGCAAGTTGCTCGCCAGGCAGGGGTGCCGCTGACCAGCGAAATGAATCTGTTCTGGCAGTGGAATCCCGCTCCGGTCGTCGCCGTCACGGGCAGCAATGGCAAATCGACGACAACCGCGATGATTCACACGATCCTGCAGCAATCAGGTCGTCGGTCCTGGCTGGGAGGGAACATCGGCATCAGCCTGCTGCCGCTCGTTGATCAGATTCAGCCGGACGACATCGTGGTGCTGGAATTGAGCAGTTTTCAGCTTACCGATCTCGACCGACTCCAAGTCAGTCCTGCCGTGTCAGTGATTACGAATTTTGCCCCGAATCATCTCGATTGGCACGATTCGCTCGATCATTATCGCTGGGCCAAGCAGACGATGTTGCGCTGGCAGCAGCCAACCGATATCGCCGTCCTCAATGGCGACGACACCGATGTGCGTGAGTGGCACTGTCAGGGGCGACGATCGTTGTTCGGCCAGACTGATCATGGCACCGACGGAGTCTTTAGCGATCCGAATGGCGACACGATCGTCCGAACTGACGGCCAACAGCAGTCGCTCGCTCTAAAGCAATGGCTGAAACTTCCCGGTCGTCACAATTTGGCCAACGCGTTGGCGGCAACGTGCGCGACTCTGGAATGTGGTGCAAGCAGCGAAGATATTCAGCGAGGCATCGAGCGATATCAACCGTTGCCACACCGCTTGCAGTGGGTCGCGGACATCAATGGGCGCTCATTCTTCAACGATTCACTCGCCACAACCCCAGAATCTGCCGTCGTCGGGCTCGAAGCGTTTGAGCAACCAGTCATCCTTCTGTCGGGGGGCTACGACAAGCAGGTGGACCTATCCGAAATGGCCGCGGCGATCAGTCGCCGAGCCAAGGCGGTCGCCTTGCTGGGGCAAACTGCGGGGACTATACGCGAGTTAATCGACCAAAATTCGGTGTTAACCTGCCTGACATCCCCCGAATTTGATTCGTTTCGCCAAGCATTTGACTGGGCGGTCGCTCAATCTGATCCGGGCGACGTGGTCCTGCTTTCCCCCGGATGCGCCAGTTACGACTGGTTCCGTAACTTCGCGGACCGAGGCCAGCAGTTCGTCGACCTCGTCAATGAGCTGAAGCGACAGAGTCCGGTCCTGTAGCGCGGGGTTCATCACGTGAATTTTCCCGTGAAGAACGTGTAAAAACGCCGAAAATCATGACATCCTTGCTGGATGAAAAACCGTAAACTCTGCTACAATCACCCGCTTCGGCCTTCCGAACAGGGTAGATCGTTTCTACTCCGCTAGGTTGAATGCACCCTTTTTCTACGAACGTCCACCCTAATTTTGGATGGCAGTGTTCGGCGGTTCGAGCCGGGGCAGGACACAACGACGTCTGCCGGATGCCGTGGCGACATGATTGGATCAGAATGGTTGATCGGAATTTAATTCGGGAATTTAATGTCAGTGACGATGATCTGGAAAAGGCCTTCGGGCTGTCTCTGGCCGACGCTGAGCAGGCCGAGATCGAACTGCTGGAAATGTACGGCGCGCGTGACGAAGGCTACGACGTCAACGCCGTGCTCGAAGGGACTGTAGTTCGCGTCGAAGGCGACGAAGTCCTCATCGATATCGGATACAAGAGCGAAGGGATCGTTCCCATCGAGGAATGGTCCGAATCTGACGAGCAACCTGTTGCAGGCATGCGTGTCTCGGTTCTGCTCGAAGAAATCGAAGACGAATTCGGACTGATTCTGCTTTCCAAAAAGAAGGCCGATCGGATCCGCGAGTGGGAAAAGATCATCAGTTCCCACAAGGAAGGGGATATCGTCAAGGGCGAAGTCCTCAAGAAGATCAAGGGTGGTCTGCTGGTCAATATCGGCGTGAACGTCTTCCTGCCAGCCAGCCAGGTCGATATCCGCCGTCCGCAGGACATCGATGCCTACCGCGGCAAGACGATCGAGTGCCTGATCCTGAAGATCGACGAAGCCCGCCGCAACATCGTGGTTTCGCGTCGCCGGTTGATCGAACTGCAACGCGAACAGATGAAGAAGGCGTTGCTGACCGAAATCACCGAAGGTCAGATCCGCAAGGGAACGGTCAAGAACATCGCCGACTTCGGTGCGTTCGTCGACCTGGGCGGTATCGACGGCCTGCTGCACATCACCGACATGAGCTGGGGTCGCATCAATCACCCGACGGAAATGGTCAAGATCGACCAGGAAGTCGAAGTGATGATTCTGCACGTCGATCGCGAGAAGGAAAAGATCGCGCTCGGCCTGAAGCAGAAGGAAGCCAGCCCCTGGGACAACGTCGAAGCGAAGTACCCTGTCGGCACCAAGGTGCGGGGCGAAGTCGTCAACGTCATGTCCTACGGTGCCTTCGTTAAACTCGAAGACGGCATCGAAGGCCTGGTTCACATCAGCGAAATGTCCTGGACCAAGCGCGTCAATCACCCGACCGAACTCGTCAATCCTGGCGACGAAGTCGATGTGGTCGTGCTCGGGATCAACAAGGACAAGCAGGAAATCTCGCTGGGCATGAAGCAAGCCCAGTCGAATCCTTGGGATCAAGTCGCCGCCAAGTACCCACCAGGAGCCTTGGTCAGCGGAACCGTTCGCAACCTGACCAACTACGGTGCCTTCATCGAACTCGAAGAAGGTGTCGATGGCTTGCTGCACGTCAGCGACATGTCGTGGACGCGCAAGATTTCGCATGCCAACGAACTGCTCAAGAAGGGTGATCCGATCACCTGCCAGGTTTTGTCAGTCGATCAGGAACGCAAGCGAATCGCTTTGGGCCTGAAGCAACTGGCCGAGGATCCATGGGAAACCCTGATCCCCGAAAAGTATCAGCCTGGCGCTCAGGTTGTCGGCAAGGTCACGAAAATCACCAACTTTGGTGTGTTCGTGGAACTGGAACCGGAACTGGAAGGCTTGCTGCACGTTTCAGAGCTTGCAGACCAGAAAATCGAAAACCCCGAAACATTCGTCAAAGTCGGTCAAGACCTCGACGTCCGCATCTTGCGCATAGACGCTAACGAACGCAAAATCGGACTGAGCCGCCGGACGAATATTGAGATCCCGCCTGCCGGGGAAGAGCCGAAGGGGGATGGAACTCCATCTGCTCCGAAGGCCCGTACTGAGCTAAAGGGTGGAACCGAAGGAAGTTCCGGTCCGCTGTTCAGCTTGGGTGGCGACACGGCAGAGAAGACGGAATAGCACCACAGGCCGGACGGACGTCACAGTCCGTCCTGCTTCGTTTGCTGAATCAATCGCTAACTAGTTCAAGATGATAGAAAGTCAAGGACTATAAGAGCGAACAATTTGGAAAACTTTGCGGCCCTCCGGTATGTTCCGGAGGGCCGTTATTATTGCGCCGTCTTCCTATTTTTCCTGATCGTTCCCCCCGAATCAGGTCTCTCAGTTTGGAATTTCTGGTGTCGAGTTCCGATAAATAAAGTGAACATCGCTGCAACAGGCAGCTCGACCATCGCCACAGGAGGTGGCAACGGAACCCCACCCCAAACTGGCAGAACTTCACGATGGCCAAAGCGACCCGCGTCCGCCCAATCTCCTCAGCAGCGGTTCAGACCCCTCTCGAGACCTATCTCCGCGAAATCAACGAAACGGCGTTGTTGACCGCCCGAGAAGAAAAGGAGCTCTCCAACCGGATCTCCAATGGCGAGAAGGAAGCTCGCGATCGCATGGTCCGCGCCAACCTGCGGCTTGTCGTCAACATTGCCAGGGCCTACACGGGGAAGGGATTGCCGCTGCAGGATCTGATCGAAGAAGGCAACCTGGGATTGCTGCGAGCGGTCGAAGGCTTCGACCCCGACATGAACACGCGATTCAGCACGTATGCCAGCTACTGGATCAAGCAGTCCATTAAGCGTTCGCTGATCAACTCGGCCAAGACGATCCGCATTCCCGCGTACATGGTCGAGCTCCTGACCAAGTGGCGACGCGCCACCGCAAAGCTGGACGATGAACTCGGTCGCGCCCCCACGCAAGAAGAAGTGGCCAAGGAACTCGGCCTGCCCAAGAAGAAGCTCAGCATCGTTCGAGCCGCGATCCAGCTCTACAACTCCACGCCGCAGACGGATGACGATGAAGGAGGGTGGACAATGAGCGACATGGTCGCCGACGACAAAGCCAAGGCTCCGGATGACGAACTGCTCGATACCGACAATCTGAAGCACGTCTTCCGCATGCTCGACACGATGGACCCCCGCGAAGCGACAATCCTGCGGATGCGCTTCGGCCTGGACGACGCGGAACCACGCACGCTGAAAGAAATCGGCGAATCCATGGGCCTCACCCGCGAACGCGTCCGTCAAATCGAGAACGAAGCACTGAAGAAGCTGGCCAAGGGAATCCTGGGCGAGTAGTGCTCACCGATTCCGCGACACTGAGCAGGCATCAATTGAATGACCGTGCGCATTTTTGCTCACGGGAATCGCAAGTATGGGGTGGTACCACCATCTTCAGGGTGGCCTTGGACGTTCTGAACTGGTGAGTTACCCCACATCGATCCGACTTCGAGTGAGAGTCAGATCCATGAAAATTGGTTATTCGCCAAGCGGCTGACGCCGGACATTCTTGGGAACTTGATCGGTAGCCAGTCTCACGTCAATTGCGAGAACGTGTGGCTAACCGATCTGGTCCTTCGACTCAATGCAATAGCCACTTGCGTCTAACTGCAAGTGGCTATTCTCATTCGACATGCCTCGGGTTTCACACAAATCCCGTTAGAACTCACCAAGGACTTCGCCACCCTGCATTGTGCTCATATTCCGCCATGTATTGATATCAATGTTATTCGAGACGAAGCGCGTGGCACCGTCACCCATCAGCACATGCACGCCGCCAGTATGCCTGCTGCGGGAGACATAGAACGCCCCATTGGATGCCGGACTATTTCCAACGGACCCACCGCCAGTACAGAGGAGTGATGGTGACGACGAACAGAAGACATTCATCAGGTCCGGCGTACTGGAGTTCGGCGTATAGGACGCGGTGACGCCCGAACCTGGTCCCCACCATGTGAGACCGCGAAGGTCTTGGAAAATTGCTCCCTGACGGACTTCCATCATCAGCAGGGTGTTGCTGGTCCCGTCATTGATATCCCGTAAGCGAAAACAGACAGCAGGATGGGTAGCATCATCATCGAAATAGAAAGGTGCCGGAGAAAACGCCACACCATTAAGTGAAGGCTGTCGAGTGTTGGTCGTGTTCCCATAATTCGGGGCATAATTGTATTGCGGGATTGCGTTATACCATTGAGCGGGCGTGTCGCTGGGACAGGTATGCACGGTTTGCCGGATTCGGCTGATAGCGGACTGATTGGGCTCTGAGTTGTATCCGATGCTCTCATTCCACCGGTTGAACATTGGGGCCTGATCGAGATAAGGGAGCAATCCTTTTACCAGACCGCGTCCCGTTACGTCCCCCGCGTAGCCAATCGGCAGTGTTCCCAGCGAATCATGATAATTGTGGATCGCCAGTCCCAACTGCTTCATATTGTTCTTGCATTGCGAACGTCTGGCCGCTTCCCGTGCTTGCTGCACGGCAGGCAGCAGCAGTGCGATCAAGACCGCAATGATTGCGATGACAACTAGCAATTCAATCAGCGTGAATCCCCGACGTGACATCCCGCGCATTCTCAAGGCCCTTAGATGACGAAAACATGGAACAAAGGAAAGTCTACTCCGAAGTCTTCAACTCAAATTTCAAGCTCGTTTTCTGATCTTTCGCGATTTCAGCCGACAGTGTCGATTGAACGTTATATTTCTCCGGTAATGTCTCTTTGGCAGGTGGTGGCGGATTATTCATCAGATCGTCTGCCGACTTTGGCGCTGACCCGCTTGATTCGGGCGAGGTAACAAACACTCGGTAAGTCCCGGCCACCAAGCCGGAATCTTTTGGCAGCTCAAATTTTCCTTCTTTAATTTCGGCACCACCCGCAGTTGCCGCCGTCGAACCAGGCCCTGGCTCGAACGTAATCGTTCCTTTCGCTAGCGGTTTTCCATCGACCATGACAGTCCCGTCGACAGGATTGCGCGTGAACTTCGCTGCGGGCACTCCGGACGAACAACCAGCAAATAAGGCGATGATCAAAAAATGACAACAAAAACGACGTCTCATGATGATCCGTACCAGAACAACGTGACAGAACAGTTGGCACATCCAGCCGAAGCCACGAATGCTGCCGCCGAATTTGAGGAAGACCTAAACTCGGCGTGGCCAACAACAATACAGACAGTATGTCTTCCGACATGGCATTTTTATCACATTGACCACCAAGGTCAAGCGGAGCCGCAGACTGCGTCACGATGATTTCATCTCGACGGAGCCGAATAGAACGTTGCCGTTACCTCAGTCGAAAGACTGACAAAGGGCACCGATTCAGGAATCTCGTCCCCTCACTTTACGAAGATCATCAGCAACAGAATGAGCTGAGGCAGCGGCCACAATATCTGCTGTCGACGATTAGTTGTGACACGGCATCCGCGCCACTTCATGGCGAGGCGCAAAATTCGAAAGAATTCCTCATAGATGTGAAACATGGGATTGATCGGCGACCGGTGGTGTTCACGTGGCGATGTCGGACGGAGCGATCCGCTTCGTGTCGAACAACATCGACGTTAACACCTGGCGTAGCCTGTCCGGAATGCAGGAAGGCAACGTCGTCGGCGAATTCTAGTCGCGAGTAACTTGAATGCCTGAGCGAGGCCTTCGGAGTCGTTATCGGCTGCGAGGGCCTTTTCTGTTCCTGCCCCGAACGCAGCACCTGTTTGGATCGTCAGATCGTTTTAATAGGACATGCTCCTCGCGATCCGGTGCGAGAAATCTGCGAGAAAATGATCCCAATACCCGATTTCACGGATTGGCGCGCGCACTGTTTCGTGGCACAAGAGAGCCACAATTTGTGGTTCCAATCAGCCCTCATCCTTGATGACTTGGTCAGCGCAGAACCAATCGAATCGGAAGCCCGCCCGGCGGGATTGCTCTTTCACAAGTAAATGCCAACCGTCAGCGACTTTGGAGCGCGGTGGCTCGACGCCACGTTGGCTCCAATCGCCAGACACCTCACACGACTTGCCGAGTCCGTTAGTCCTTTGACAACGGAACGCAAATCTGCGACCACTTCACCCTCAGTAAAATGAGAGGTTGTGTCACACGCCGCCGGAGAGGTTGTGTCACACGCCGCCGGAGAGGT
>CBIHQO010000093.1:0-12552 GCA_966211735.1 uncultured Schlesneria sp. | reverse complement strand
ACTTGGGTTTGTCAATTCGGCGTTCAATCCAACTTCCAGAGAGAAATGGATCATCAATCGATTATGGACGGCTCGCGAATTGCCACGGTATACTAAACGATGTCTAATCATTTCCGTCGCAGGTCCCGGTTCAGTCCCGTTCTCTAGTGGAAACCGAGGTAAAAGATGGCACTCTACGAAATTGAGACGAACGCACACATCATGATCGCCTGGGCCGATAGCCAGGCCGCCGCCGAAGCGATCACTCGTGAAAACTATCCGGAAGAGGAAGTCAAACGCGTGGCCAAGCGTCCGCGGGATGTCTGGGTGATCTCCAAGCGGATGCTTGGGATCGAAGGGGCCGTCGAACCTTGCGACAAAGCCCGCGACTGCCTCAGCCGAGCCCGCGGCGACAAACTCCACGCGATCAGACTGTACATGCAGGACACCGGCTCTGACTTGCACGAGGCCCAGCGAGCGGTCGAAACGAATATGTCACTCGGTTGGTAATTGCCGTCAAACAGCTTGATATTCCCGCACGAAAGCCCTGGTTGGCGCCAGGGCCTTTCGATGTTCGACAGAATTCCAACTGTTGCAATTTGACTCACGCCATTCCTGTAGTAGGCTCCATTATGGCCAAATTAGGTTTGCGAGATGGCCGATTGGATGACCATCCCCACAAGCAGCTCAAGGGGCAAAGCAATGCGCACGTGGACTAGATTTCTACGCGAAGAGTCGGGAACGACCTCCGTAGAGTACAGCGTCATGCTCGGCTTCATTATCACGGTTGTGATCGCCGCTGTGGCTGCCTTTGGCACTGGCCAGAATAAAAGCTGGAATGGCATCGACAATCAATTGCAGTCTCACGGGTTCTAACACGACGCCCACGGAAGTGTTATGCGTGCTTGCTGGATTGGCATCGGTGGAAACCTCGGAAATTCACACGGGGTTTTCGATGCCGCCTGGGATGAACTTGCGAAGCAGCCGGATCTTCAACTTGGCCTTCGCAGCGGGATGTATCACACTAGCCCCGTCGGTCAACATGCCGGCAACACGTTTTCGAATGCGGTCTTTTCGCTTTCCACGACGCTGGAACCGGCACAGTTGCTGACCCGACTCCAAGCCGTTGAAATCAGCCTGGGACGGGAAAAGAACGTGAGGTGGGGAAGTCGACCGATCGATTTAGACATCTTATTTGTCGATCAGTTGGTGATCGACGCCCCGTCGCTGACGATACCGCACCGCTCAGCATGGTATCGACGGTTCGTCATCGATCCCTTGTTTGAAGTGGCCCCAACGCTTCGTCATCCCGTCCTCAAGCAGACGATTGCCGAACTGAAAACTCGATTGTCGACTCGTCCGCTGTTCATCGCGTGCCTCGGTTCATCGCCGCCGCAATCCGTGGATCTCGCCTCTAGATTCCCAGACGCCAGATTCGTTGCCAGCGACGAGCCCGCCTCGATTGGCTTTCAACTCGGTGGAGTACCGCCAGCGTCAATTGCCGACGGAGTTCCTGTCGCCGATCTGACCAACACGCCCGGTGATGCAAATCAACGCATCGCCGATTTCCTGACCTCGGTGCTCGATGAACCACAGCGAATCAGTGATTGGTGACAGTGACGACAACTCGTAGGAGGGGTTTCCAACGTTTCCAACCCGTCATTCTTCGCAGCACGCGATGTGCCGTGAAGACGAAACTCAAGTCAAAGACCAAAGCCAAGGCGACGGGCTAAAAGCCCATCCCACGAAGAATGCCGCACGAAGATCCGATTTACTCCGCTGCCGGTGGCTCAACAATTGGAGGTTCACTGACCGGCGGTGTGTCGCCTGCTGGCGGTTCCGTTGGCGAAACCTCCTCAACAGGCGCGACAGCGTCAGCAGTCCCACACAAATCGCTGGGAATTCGAGCCACGCTGACCAGCTTATCACCTTCATCCAGGCGAATGACGCGAACACCCTGCGTGTTGCGACCGATCTCGTTGATGTCTCCGGCGCGGATCCGTTGGATCTTGCCGACGGCTGTCACCATCAACACATCGTCCTGATCGCTGACCGCCAGAACCTTCACAACCGGTCCATTTCGAGTGGTCGCCTTGATATCTTTCAGCCCCTTGCCGCCACGTCGCTGTCGGCGATAGCCCTTCACCGGCCCGGCCGCCTCTTCACCAGCAACAGCGTCGTCCGGCACATCGGCTTCATCTTCAACGACGTCGTCTACCGCTTCGTCAGCGGAGGCATCGACCGCAGCCGTTTCATCGGCGACCTCATCATCGGGGAGTGGGGCCTCTTCTGGCGCAGCCTCTTCACCTTCGACGATTCCGGTCCCAATTGCGGTCCGCTTTCCATAGCCGTTTTCGCAGACGGTCAGCAGACTCATCGTGGGATCGGCCAGGACCATACCAACCACGGTCGCCCCCTTGGTGAGATTGATTCCCTTCACGCCGCTCGTATTGCGGCCCATACTGCGGGCGTCGGACTCGGCAAAACGAATCGCCATGCCGCTCGACGTTGCCAGCAGCACGTTGTCGGCGGGGGAAACGAGCATCGCTTCGATCAGTTCGTCACCTTCGCGCAGGTTAATCGCGATGATTCCTCCCTTTGTCGGTCGCTTATAGGCGGACAAAGGAGTCTTCTTCACCAGGCCATTCTTGGTGGCCATAATCAGGAATCGCGTTTCATCGAACTCGCGCACCGCCACGCAGGCACTGATCTTGTCCCCTTCGGGTAGCGACAGCAGATTGACCAGAGCCCGGCCTTTACTGGTCCGGCCCTGCATCGGCAGGTTGTAGACCTTCTCCCACAATACCTTGCCCTTGTCCGTGAAGAACAATAACCAGTCGTGGGTGCTGGAGACGAACAGGTGTTCGACGGCATCCTCGTCGTCGGCCTTAGTCCCGGTGATGCCGCGACCGCCTCGATTTTGAGCCTGATACGTATTAATCGGCATCCGTTTGACGTAGCCACGCTGCGACAGCGTCACAACCATCGTCTCTTCGGTGATCAGATCTTCCTGATTGACGTCACCCAATTCGACTTCGCTGATCTCGGTCCGTCGCTTGTTGCCGTATTTATCCTTCATCGCCAGCAACTCGTCGCGAACGACCTGCCGGATGTTCGCTTCGTCCGACAGCAGCAGCACATGGCCCTTGATGTCGGCCAGCAGTTTGCCGTGCTCATCGCGTAGCTTTTCGCGCTCGAGATTCGCCAACGAACCAAGCTGCATCGAGACAATCGCTTCAGCCTGATTCGCAGACAGCGAGTAATTGTTCTTGACGCCGTATTCTTGCTGGAACATTTCAAACGCACTGTCACCGACAGCCCGGGCGATCAGCGGACCAGGAACTTCAATTAATTGAAGTCGGTCCTTGGCATCGGCACGGCTTGGCGAACTGCGGATCGTGGAAATGACCTGATCGAGATCGATTTGAGCGATCAACAATCCTTCGATCGTATGCTTCCGCTTGCGTGCTTCGCCCAGCAGGAACTCGGTACGACGGCGAATCACGGTGACGCGATGGCGAACAAACTCCGCCAGCATCTGTTTCAATGTCAGCAGCCGCGGTCGGTTACCCACCAGAGCCAGCAGGATGACGCTGACCGTTGACTGCAAAGGTGAGAACTGGAACAGTTGATTGAGAACGACTTCTTTATCAGCATCGCGTTTGATCGCAATGTGCAGACGAGTCTGCCACGAAGGGAGCGTTCGGTCCGTCAAGTCGGTGACGCGCGAGATCCCCTTGATTCGCTCGTCCTTGACGATCTGCTCGATCTTCTCACGAATGCGGTCACGAGTTTCCAAGTGTGGAATCTCGGTCACTTCGATGATGTCGGTATTCTTTTCGGTGATGAACCGCGTGCGAGCTCGCAGCGTCAGCGTTGACCGCCCCGTCATGTAGGCCTGACGAATCCCCCAACGACCGCAGATGACGCCGCCGGTCGGGAAATCGGGGCCCGGAATGCATTCCAGCAAATCGTCGAGCGTACAGTCCGGGTCATCGATCAGACGAATCGTCGCATCGCACACTTCGCTCAGGTTATGCGGCGGAATGCTGGTCGCCATCCCGACGGCGATCCCGTTGGATCCGTTGACGATCAGGTTCGGAAATCGCGATGGCAGCACGACCGGTTCGCGGTTGCGCTGGTCGTATGTCAGGACATAGTCGACGGTATCTCGCTTGAGATCGTCGAGCATTTCAGAAGCGACCGATGACAGTCTCGCTTCGGTGTATCGCATGGCGGCTGGAGGCATCCCGGCCAGCGATCCAAAGTTCCCCTGCTTATCGATCAATACTTCGCGTACGTTCCAGTTTTGCGCGAGGCGAACCAGCGTCGGATAGATCGAGCCGTCACCGTGAGGGTGATAGTTACCGCTGGTATCGCCGCAAATCTTGGCGCACTTGATACGGCCCGAGTTCGGCCCCAGGTTCAAGTCATTCATCGCGACCAGGATTCGCCGCTGCGATGGCTTCAGCCCGTCACGCACGTCGGGCAGCGCGCGGCTGATGATGACGCTCATCGCGTAGGTGACGTAACTCGTCCGCATTTCGTCTTGAATCGCGATCGGCACGACGTGACCATCGGGTCCATCGCCATCGGAACTGGGAGCGGTCGCAAGATTCTGATTGGGTGGGGTTCCGTCACCTGTAGACAAACGAAAACTCCTTAGTCGCAAAGTCGTCCAGAGACGGTTTCAGGCCCGCCGAGTTGCAGTACCGTAACCAATTCTCCTGCAAGGCTTTCTGTCGCAACGCGAGAGAGGGAAGCCAGCTGTGTTTTCAAGTCATTCATGGTACCCGAAACAGCACCTGCTCACAACGCCCACGGAGCCTTTAGCAGCAAGCAAAATACCTTGAAATTAAGCGGTATTTTTGACTGCCACATCCTCACCGATGGAAGGATCAATGAGCCACGTCATTCGCCATCGGAACGACTTGACGAACTCGTCGGATTTCATTTCCCGATCGACCGGAATCCTGCCTCAGCCCCCCCCCAAAAACAGTCGCAGAACCGACGGAACCGACAAAGTTGGCGCGAATACTTTGGCGATTCTGATCAAGAAACGTTGATCGCTGGCCTCTTTCGAACTGCTCGCGAATAATATGTCCCTAAGCAAGTAACAGCGTGCACCTCCAGTCAAAGCTCGTTATGAGTGAATCAAAAACGGCACCTTCGCCCGATGTGATCGGGCAATGGAATGAATCGCTGATCAAGCTGCTTGCAGCCACCACCGATCTCGTCTGTACGACCAACGCCGACGGATCCCTTCAAAGCCTGAACCCGACCGCCGAGCGAGTCTTTGGCTGCCGTCTGGCAGAAATCCCCGAATCAGATCGCCTGCTGCGAGACTGGATCGTCGAAGAAGACCGCAGCACCTTCGATCAAGCAGCCTCGGAAACCACAGAACACGATTGGCGGGAGCTGACCTTCCGCATTCGAGCGAACGACGGCGAGGCGCATCGACTAAGTGCCAAGCTGATTCGCATGGCGGTCGAGGGCCGTACGGCGGGGTTCTGTTGCCTGGCGGCGGTCACTTCCACCTCTCCCGACGACCCCAAGTTTGAAGAAGCCAGCGCGGCCTATCAAATGCTGGCCGACGACTTGCCACTGAATGTGATTCACAAAGACTGTGAAGGTCGGCGCACCTTTGCGAATCGCGGCTATTGTCAGATGCATGGGGTCACCCTGGCCGAAGTGATCGGCAAGACAGACTTCGATTTGTTCCCCGCCGACATCGCGCAGCGTTATTTCAACGACGACCGCCGAATTATCGAAACCGGCGTGACGATGCATGACATCGAACAGACGGTCATTGCCGGCGAAATCCACATCATCGACCGCATGAAATCGCCCCTTCGCAACTCAAAGGGCGAGGTGATCGGTGTTCAAGTTCTGTTCTGGGATGTGACCGACGGCGTCGCGGCCAAGCAGGCCCTGCGCGCTTCGGAAGCGCATTATATGTCACTGGTCGAAAGCCTGCCGCTCAGCGTCTTTCGCAAAGATGCCGATTTCCGGCTGGTCTTCGGCAACAAGCGGTTCTGCGATACCTTGGGGATGCCCCTGGAACAGTTTGCCGGCAAAACTGACTTCGATCTGTTTCCGTATGACTTCGCAGCCAAGTACCGCCGCGACGACATTGAGATTCTACACGCCGGCAAGACCATTGAGGACGTCGAAGAGATTCTGCATCCGGATGGGCAGACGTACTACATTCAGACGCTGAAATGTCCGGTCCGCGATTCCGAAGGGCATATCATCGGGATCCAGGGAATGTTCTGGGATGTCTCCGATCGAAAGCGTGCCGAACAGGCCTTGCGCCGGGCGAAAGAAGCCGCTGACGCCGCCAGCAAAGCGAAAAGTGACTTCCTGGCCAACATGAGCCACGAAATCCGTACTCCGATGAATGCCGTGATTGGCATGACCGAACTGCTGCTGGATACGCAACTGACTCCCAATCAACGCGAATACCTGTCGATCGTCCAGGAGTCCGGCGAATCCCTCCTTACTTTGATCAACGACGTGCTGGACTTCTCGAAAATCGAAGCTGGTAAATTCGAATTGGACCGAGCCCCCTTTGATGTGCGCGAAACACTCGGCGACACGATGAAATCGCTGGCAGTCCGGGCCGCCCGCTCCAAGCTGGAGTTGGCCTTCGAAGTTGGTCGCGATGTTCCCCAAATGCTCGAAGGAGACTATGCCCGACTTCGCCAGATCGTCGTCAATCTGGTCGGAAACGCGATCAAGTTCACCCCTGCCGGCGAAGTGGTTCTTACCGTCAGTTGCGACTCACGCAATGATCTGAGCACTCTCTTGCATTTCTCAGTGACTGACACCGGGATCGGAATTCCCGCCGACAAACTGGAAAGCATCTTCGAAGAGTTCCAGCAGGTCGACAGCTCGACCACTCGCACCTACGGTGGTACCGGACTGGGGTTGGCCATCAGTTCCCGACTGGTTGACCTGATGGGAGGCCGCATCTGGGTCGACAGCGAACTGGGAGAAGGGAGTACATTTCACTTTACGGCGAAATTTGGCGTGGCCGACGAATCCTTGCAGCACGCGAGGCAGCAAACAGAACTCGTCGCCGACTTGTCCGTGCTGATTGTTGACGACAACTCGACGAATCGACGGATCTTGAAAGAGATGGTGCTGAACTGGGGGATGCACCCGATCGTCGCATCCACAGCACGCGAGGCACTCCAGCAGCTAAACGAAGCCCAGGCCTGCGGTCAGCCGATCCGGCTGCTGCTGTCCGACGTGAACATGCCCGAAGCGGACGGTTTTCAACTGGCCAAATGGATTCGCGAAGATCCACGACTCGACTCGCTGTTAATTATCATGCTCACATCCGGTGGGCGTGAAGGGGACGGCGAACGACGAGATCAGTTGCGAATCGCCGCTCGCTTGATGAAGCCGCTCAAACAGTCCGAAGTCTTCGACGCCATCGTGACCACGCTGGGTGTCGACGTAATACACGCGGCAACTCGCGACTCCGAACCTGCTCAGACCAACACTCAAGTCCGTCCGCTCAAGATTCTGCTGGCCGAAGACAACTTGGCCAATCAGAAGCTGGCCGTCGGGGTGCTCACTCGCCAGGGACATCAAGTGACGATTGCCAGCAACGGCCGCGAAGCCGTCAAGGCGTGGACCGCCGATTCGTTCGATGTCATCCTGATGGATGTGCAGATGCCGGAGATGGACGGATTCGAAGCCACAAATGCCATCCGTGAATCAGAAAAACGTTCCGGAGGCCACACTCCCATCGTCGCGATGACCGCCCATGCGATGTCGGGCGATCGCGATCGTTGCCTGGAATCGGGCATGGATGAATATCTTTCCAAGCCCATCCGCGCCCGCCAGATCGCCGACAAACTCGCGTCAATCTTTCGTGGCGGCACTTCAGAATGTAGCGCAGGTGCCTCCCGGCAAGAACCACAACCCCTCGTCTCGAAAATCGATTGGGAACAGGCATTGTCCGGGATCGACGGCGACCATGAACTGCTCGCGGATGTCATCAGCGTCTTCCTCGGAGCACTCCCGGACACCTTGCATTCCATCGAAACGTCGCTGTTCGAACTCCGCGCAAAAGATGTCGAACGAGTCGCCCACTCCCTCAAGGGCGAATTGCTGGCGCTCGGGGCGTCTTCGGTGGCGACACTGGCACGCGAGCTGGAAAAAGCCGGCCGCGAAAACGACTTCGCCACAGCCAAACAGATCTTCGTCACTCTGCAAGAACAAGTGCTGGGACTACGCGAACCGCTGAGCGCCTTCTGCGACAAGCACCTCCCTAAGTGATGCCAGCCGATATTCGTCGCCTCCGAGAAGGCTGCGACTTTGGATTTGGGAGGGCGAGGCGGGCGAGGCTCCTGCCGAGCCGCACATGTCGATGGACTCACAATCACAGGCGCGGCTCAGCAGGAGCTTCGCCCTCCCAGTCACGACCACACCATTAGTATTGCGAGCAGAATCGAATGGTATTTGAGACGACCAGCATCACCAACCGGCCGACAGTTTGCGAATCTTGTTGTTGCTGCTGTCACCGATGTAAACCGTGCCTGCAGCATCGATGAAGACCCCGTGCGGTCGATTCAAACGGCATTTCTTCGGATCCCCATCGGGACCATCACCCGCCTTTCCATCACCAATCAAAGTGTCGACGCGGCCATCTTGGCGAATGACTCGAATGCAATGGTTCTCCGTATCAACCAGCAGAATATTGCCTCGCTTATCGACCGCAGCACCTTTCGGCCCCGCGAACAACGCGATCTTGGCATCGCCACCGTCGCCCGCATAACCTTGCTTGCCGGTTCCGGCAAGATGCTGCAGCGACTTCGTTTTTAAGTTGGCGCGATAGACAGCGTTTCCTTCTCGCAGCACCACAATCAGGTTGCCATCCGGCTCCACAGCCAAGGTCCGGGGACCATTCAACGCGGTTCCCGCGATCGGGCTGCCATCTGGTGTGGCCTTCTTCTCGCCGGTCCCGGCAAAGGTCGAAATGATCCCTGTCGCCAGTTCGACGCGGCGAATCCGATGATTTTTGATATCGCAGATCAACAGTCCGTGATCGCGATCCAGCACAACCGAGTGAGGCTGCCCCAGCATCGCCTGAGTTGCCGGGCCACCATCGCCGCTGAAACCTGCTTGGCCTGTCCCGGCCACGGTGGTCATCACACCCGTCTTGGCATCGACTCGTCGAATCGCGTGATTGGACATGTCCGCAATGAAGTAGTTCCCTTGCTTATCGAATCGAAGTTCATGAGGCAAATTCATTTGTGCCGAAGTTGCTGGGCCGCCGTCTCCGGCATATCCCGCTTTCCGACCAGTGCCCGCCACGGTCGAGACAGTTTGAGTCTTCAAGTCCATCCGCCGAATCACGTGGTTGGAATACTCACAGAAGTACAATGCCCCATCAGGACCAATCTCGAGTCCGAACGGCTGACCCAACCCGGCTGCCAGTCCCGCCCCGCCGTCGCCGGAATGCTCGTCCTTGCCCGTCCCGGCAACCGTCACGATATCCGCTGCAGACGAGACATAAGCGTTCGTCGACAAGAGACCAATGCAGATCGCGGCGCACAGTCGAATACAGCCAAGTTGTCTCACGTTCGAATCCTCGTTCTGTTCATGTCGATGACGAAAATCACGGTTCCGCTGGGCGGCAGGCCTTGTCGAGTCTAGGATGTGCGCGACCGGATGGCCCTCGCCGCCTCTATTGGGCCGTAGTTCTCTGGTATCTGCAACCGTTGATCAAATCTCCGTGACAAGAAGCAACAGTCCATGAAGGATGGTTTTCTCGGCTACCGCACCTCATTTATGCTCGACTTCGTGGTCGTGGCCCTGGTGCTGATCGTTCCCGTCCTGCTTTACAGCTTGTACGCCGTTAAGATTCGACAACAGTACAAGTTGCATCGCAATCTGCAACTGCTGCTCGGCATCGTCCTGCTGGTCGCGGTCGCTCTGTTCGAATACGACCTGCAGTTCGTCCAGAAGGGGTGGCAGAACGTTGTCGCCAAGCGCGCGATCCCACTCACCGCCGATCAACTTGGTTTCGTCCGCAAGATCCTGCGAATCCACCTGATCTTCGCGATCTCGACACCACTGCTGTGGATCACCACGATCACGCTAGCGCTGCGAAGAATGCCCAATCCGCCTCAGCCTTGTGCGCACAGCAAGCTGCACAAACGCCTCGGCTGGTTCTCGACGATCGATATCGTCATGACGTCGGTCACGGGCCTGATCTTCTACTACTTTGCCTTCATCGCGAAGTACTAACGTAGGTTATGCTTCAGCATCACTTTTCACGGCCGCGGCGCCGGTTCAGCGGCGTCATTACTGACTCAACTGTTCATGAGCCGTCAGAATCAGTCGCTCGGTCTCTTCCCAGCCGATACACCCATCTGTGATCGACACACCGTAGCGCAGCTCCGATAAGTCGGCCGGTAGCGGCTGGTTGCCGGGGTTCACATTGCTTTCCAGCATCATGCCGACCAGGTTGCGATTTCCCGCCATCCGCTGAGCAATACAGTCGCTCCAGGCCACATTCTGCAGGCGATAGTCCTTGTTCGAATTGGCGTGACTGCAATCGACCATCAGGCGCGGCGGCAGCTTGGCTTTACTCAACAATTCCACGGCCTCGGCCAGGCTGGCGGCGTCATAATTCGGACCCGATCGACCGCCACGCAGAATCAGGAAGCCCCAGGGATTCCCCTTCGTGTTGACGATACAGGTCTGGCCTTCGTTATCGATCCCCAGGAAACTATGAGCCGATCGCGAAGCCAGCATCGCGTCGAGTGCCACCTGCAAACTGCCATCGGTTCCGTTCTTGAACCCAACCGGCATCGACAGACCGCTCGCCATCTGGCGATGCGTCGGCGATTCGGTCGTTCGGGCCCCAATCGCGGCGAGTGACACCAAATCTGCAATGTATTGCGGCGTAATTGGTTCGAGCATTTCCGTAGCCGTCGGCAGCCCCATGTCGGCCACTTCCAGCAGCACGCGACGAGCGATCCGTAGTCCGGTCCCGATATCGAACGTATCGTTTAGATGAGGATCGTTGATCAGCCCCTTCCACCCGACGGTCGTCCGCGGCTTCTCGAAATAAACTCGCATTACCAGCAGGAATTGGTCGCGAACCTTGTCCGACAGTTCCTTCAACTTGCGAGCGTAATCGAAAGCGGCGACGTGATCGTGGATCGAACACGGGCCGACGACCACGATCAGCCGGGAATCTTCGCCAGTGATAATCCGCTTGATCGCTTCTCGGGATTCAATCACGGTCCGCACGGCGGTATCGGTGACGTTCTCTTCTTGCTTCAGATAGCGTGGCGAAACCAGAGCGACGGTCTCTCGAACATGAACATCTTGCAGGGGTTGCATCGGCGGATTCGCAGCCATGATCTCTCTCAGCCCATACTTGGGCGGTAAACTTACTGGACTGGAAGTATATTCACGCGGCACAGGCATCGCCATTGCGCTGGCCTGAAATCAGCCGTGTTTCATCCTGAAAACCTCTTCGCTTTCCACAATCCCGCCGCTTTCCTACACTTCAAGCCATCTGATCCCGCGTGTTGGATCGAATTTGCGGACGATCTTTGGCGACTTCGAAGGAGTTTCTTGATCCATGACGGAGCAGAAGGCCACCAACGTCACCTGGCACACCCATCAAGTGTCAAAAGACGATCGCTTCAAACTGAAGGGACACAAGGGGGCCGTGCTGTGGTTCACTGGATTGTCGGGATGTGGCAAAAGCACGATCGCCAACGCCGTCGAGCTTAAGCTGTATCAGGCGGGCAAGCACACCTTTCTGCTGGATGGCGACAACATCCGCCTGGGCTTGAATAAGAACCTCGGCTTCACGCCAGAAGACCGCACCGAAAACATCCGCCGAGTTGGCGAGGTGGCCAAGCTGTTCGCATCGGCGGGCACCATCACCTTGGCCGCCTTTATCTCGCCCTACCGCTCCGATCGGAAGCTGGTCCGCGAACTCCTGCCGACCGGCGAATTTATCGAAATCTACGTCGATGCGTCACTGGAAACTTGCGAAAAGCGCGACCCCAAGGGCCTCTACAAGAAAGCGCGAGCAGAAAACCTCCCCAACTTCACCGGCATCACCGCTCCGTACGAAGCCCCCGAAAAGCCAGAACTCGTCCTCGATTCAAACCACAAGGGAATCGAAGAACTGGTCAACGAGGTGATCGCCTACCTCGAAATGAACGGTTGCCTCAAGCCCTGACAAGGGCAGAGCCCTTAACTCGGTTCGAGCGACCGCTCGGACTTGGATTGCCGCTCCCGTTGGTCACTTATCTTCATTGGAGCCAAGGTCACCAAGACCTTGGGTGAGTGTCGATCGAATCTGTTCGCCCATCGACTTCAATTTGGGTGCCACAGGTGGCAGCTCTGGGCCGCCAGTGGCTTCACGCCGCTGTTGACGACATGGTCGCGTGAATACTCGATGAAATAGTCGAACGGCTTTCCTGCCGGACTTCAGCCGGCTTCCCTTTCCGGAAACATCAGAGAAAAGCCGGCTAACCCGGATCTCTCACGGCGTAATCAAACACGGTGCCCCTCGGCGGGCGTAAG
>CBIHQO010000092.1:0-12580 GCA_966211735.1 uncultured Schlesneria sp. | reverse complement strand
AGTTGCTTTGCGATGTCTTGAAAGAACTAATTAAAGAATGGCCCCGCCTCCTGGCCGAACTAAAACGCGCCGCAATAGTCGCGGATATCGTTCCTCTGAAACGCACGGTCCATACAATCCGCGGCAGCCTGCAACTCTTCGGAAACTCTGATGCGGTCGAAGTGGCAAAGCAGATCGAAACCCTTGCCCAGTCGGACAACGCTGCCGCGGTCGTCGAACTATTGGCACCATTCGATCAACAAGTCCATTGCATCCTTGCCGAAATCAAACGCTGGTTGGATTGGAAACAGCCTCTCAACAAGTGCAGCGTGGTCAATCGAAAATAAAGCACAAGGAAACTGCATGAATCCAGAGTACGATTCGCTGGTTCGGACGTATCAGCGATCAAAAACACTCCCCTTCCGCGCTTATTCCGAGATACCCAATCATCTCGAATCCCTGGCAGACCTTCGCGGCCTGAACGTTCTCGATCTCGCGTGCGGTGAAGGATTTTATACGCGCCTGATCCGGCAGTCTGGTGCCGTCCGTGTGGTGGGGGTCGATCTGTCTCCAGAGATGATTGCCCTCGGTCGACAGCAGGAGCAAGACGTGCCATTGGGGATCGAGTACCTCGCAGCTGCCGCAGAATCTATTCCCGATCTGGGAACCTTTGACATTGTCAGTGCTGCGTATTTGCTCAATTGTGCTCCTGATCGGATGACCTTGACCGGTATGACCCGAGCCATCGCCCGCTCACTGGTTCCCGGAGGACGCCTCGTTGCCACAATCGGAGATTTGGGACACTGTGGAGGTGTGGACTATTCCCCGTATGGCATGGTCACGAATGCCACAGCCGACCTGGCCGAGGGGGCACCTTACGAGATCACATTTCTTCTCGACGAGGATACGTTTTCCATCACCGACTTCAATCACAGCCAGGCCGCATATGAAGCCGCCTGCGAAGCGGCGGGCCTGGAGGTGCTGGGATGGCGGTCTTGCACAGTCACCGATGAAGGCATTCGCATCTATGGACCGGATTTTTGGAACACCTGGCTGGCACACCCGTGCATCTGGAGATTGGAAGCACGAAAATACGACTGAGAACCCTGTGTGAGGAGAGCCTGCCTCGCCTTTGGATCGTCATTCCGAATGCCCGCCACAGTCTATCGATGGAAGTTCCATTCAGCCGGATCATGATTAATGTCGGCCGCCTTCGCGGTCGCCGATATATTCACTCGTAGTCGAGATGGTCCAGCCGACCGAAGGCACGGGCAGCACCTTTGCCCAGTGAAATCGACTGTGAGACAATCGGGCCGCCAGACATTCCAATCTCGATTGTGCTCAACGTTTCGGAACTCGATCAATCTGAAATATCGATCGTTTAGGAAACAAACGTGAAGTCGATGGGAGACGACAACGTAAGGCCTCTCGATGGCGGCGACAAGAACTCACGCGACCCTGCAGGTCCGCATGCGGGCGGACAAAAGCGATTCTCTGTTCAATTCCTTGCTTCCGCAGTAGCATCGCGAGTTCTGATTTTGAGGTCGGAACGTCGTCCGTCGGCCATTTTCGCCAATGTGATTCACCGTTCAGTTCGGCAATTCTCCGTCTGCGAGTGTCCACCGGATTTGTCAGCGCGTCACGAAGTATTCGATTTGATTTCATAATTGCAGAGTTCCGAACCCATGCAGTCTGAATGGATCATTGGTCGAACGTCGGAATGCGATCTCGTGGTTTCGGACTCCAGTGTCTCGTCAAAGCACTGTCGATTGTCTCGCCGCGGTCAACAATGGATCATCGAGGACCTTGGTTCCTCAAACGGGACATTCGTTAACGGCGTGCGAATTTCCGGTCCCACGACGATTTCACCGAAAGACTGGGTCGTTCTGGGAGTCACCGGCCAGATGGTTTGGCCCGAACTCATCGACCAGGTCGGACCTGGCGCAACGCTGACTCCTCCACTGCCGTCGCAAACGCTGTCGTTTCCGAGTCAGGAAATCATCGTTGGACGTGATCCATCTTGCGATCATGTTTTTGACCATCCGATGGTCTCACGACAACACGCGAGACTGACGCGAACACGATCTGGCGTCACCGTCGAAGATCTCGGCTCATCCAACGGAACTTTCGTCAACGGCCAAAGGATCTCGGCTCCCACTCTGATCAGTGTTGGCGACATCATCAGCTTGGGAAGCTTCGAACTTCGGCTGAACCTGCAAGGCCTGATCGAGCAATCCGATCTGCGCGGGAAACTGGCGATCGAAACACGGTCGCTCACCGTCAAGGTGCCGGGCAAGACGTTGCTGGAAGATGTTTCCATAGTCATCCAGCCCGGGCAATTCGTCGGTCTGATGGGCCCTAGCGGTGCGGGCAAGACGACGTTGATGAGTGCCATGAACGGCTATGTCCGTCCATCGGGTGGCGACGTCCTCTTTAATGGCGAATCGCTATATGGAAACTATGGTCGGTTCGCCATACGCATGGGCTACGTTCCCCAGGACGATATCATCCATCGAGATTTGACCGTCGGCGAAGCTCTGTACTACACCGCAAAGCTGCGGCTTCCCGATGATTACACCAATGAAGATATCGAGGCCTGCGTTAAGAAGGTCCTCGAGCAAATGGGGTTGAACGGCGTTCGCGACGTATTGATCGGTTCCGCCGAGAAAAAAGGGATCAGCGGCGGGCAACGAAAGCGAGTCAACCTCGCGATGGAATTGCTGACCGAACCGCTGGTGCTGTTTCTCGACGAGCCGACATCCGGTCTGTCATCCGAAGATGCGTTGATGGTGATGAAGGTTCTGCGCGGACTCGCCGATTCCGGCAAAACCATTTTGCTGACTATTCACCAGCCAAGCCTGGAGGTGTTTCGACTTCTCGATAACTTAACGGTCGTCTCGAAGGATGTAGGAACCTCCGACCCGGGTCGATTGGCTTACTACGGTCCGGCATATCCCGGTGCTGTCAATTTCTTCAACCCTGATAAGAAGTGGCCGACAGGAACGGATCCGTCGCCGGATGAAGTTCTGCGTGGATTGGGCAAGAAGCCGACGCGTGAATGGATCACGCGATTTCGCGAGTCGGGCTTGAGCAAGAAGAGCGGTGCGAACAATGCCTTGTCCCAAGCCAATCAGTTGGGATCGAAGCAGGAAATGGAGACCAAGCCGCGATCGGGCGGAACGATTACTCAGTGGGTCACCCTCACCAGACGGTGTTTCTCGATTAAAGCTCGAGATACGTGGAACACGTTTATTCTTTTCGCCCAGGCGCCGGTCGTTGCGATTCTGATTGTCTTGACATTCGGGAAACGAGCGTCCCAGGATGCGGCCAAGGACTTGGAGACCTGGACCGAAGTCGCGACCACGCTACCAATGTCGTTGTTCATTATGACGCTCGCCGGCCTCTGGTTTGGGTGCTCGAACTCCGTCCGCGAAATTGTCGGCGAATGGACGATCTATCGACGGGAGCGCATGGTGAACCTGCGGATTCCCGCGTACGTCGCTTCCAAGTTTTGTGTGTTAGGTCTGCTCTCGGCCCTACAGTGCATCGTACTGCTGCTCATCGTGACATACGGTTGCGGACTGAAAGGATCGTTCGGCGCTCACTATCTCAGTCTGCTGCTGGTGTCGCTTGTCGGGGTCGGATTGGGGCTGCTTGTCTCGGCTGCCACCAGTTCATCCGAGGCAGCGGTGGCGTTGTTGCCGATCGCTCTGCTGCCAATGGTGATGCTCGGCGGGGTGATGATCCCCATTCATGAGACGCAAAGCTTCATTCAGCCGGTCGCGAACGTCATGCCATCTCGCTGGGCCTTTTCAGGCTCGCTGGAAACAGAGAATGAAGAGCAGCCGCGTGCGCCGCGTCCCGAACTTCCTCCGGGACAACCAGCACCAAAGGACCCCGCCCCGGACATTGCCGAGAAATTCTTTCCCGAGAAGGATGAGCGCGATGGGACGAAGAAGGCTCAGCTCATCCTGTTCTCAATGCTGGCGGGCCTGTATGTGGCAGTGCATCTCGTGCTCTGGAAACGCGATCTGCATTGATTGCCACACGGCAGCAGTACAGTTGCCGGGTTACTCGACGTGCTTGCGTTTGACACCAGCCTGAGCCATCAGGGCATGCAGGGTGTCTTCCACGTCGGACAGCTTTCGCTTCACGCGCCGTGAACCTTCGCCAGTCCCTTTGTCGTCAGCCTTGAAACTGTCCACGTGTTCTTCCAAGTGATGGATTTCTCCGTCGATTTCCACCAGCAATTCTTTACATTCCGCATTGATCTCATTGTTCTTGGCGAGCTCCACGACCTTTTTCGAGATCTCATAAACCGCATAGGCTTCCCGGTAAGCCTCCGGAAAATCGGGATTCATTTTGAAGTTGTGATCCATCGCATTGCAGAACGATCCAATCTTGTCGTTGAGCACGCTCGTCTGCTGGCTGAATGGCAGACCAGTGGGCGCGGCGGCAACATCGCCTGCACGGTTCTGCGTGTCTTCTGCTCTGCGGCGCAATCCCAGCTGCCGCATCGCCCGCTCCACCGTCGATCCCACGGCGGCAAAGTTAGCCGCGACGCTTTCCTGACCAGCTTTGTTGTTCGCTCCCTGAACCTTGGCAAAGTCAGAAAGATGCTCTTCGACGTGATGCATCTCGCTGTCGAATTCTGACAGTTGCCCGCCAACGGACTTCAAATCCACGCCTGCCGAGACATCACGCTCGATCTTCTTCGCAAGCTGCAGAAGCTCAAAAGCCTCGCGGTACGCCTCATTGAATTCTGGCTGGCTCGAGTAGGTCTTGTGCATCTCGATGCAGAACTCATTCGTCTTCTGTGTCAGTTCCTTGCTCGTTGCGACGAGTTCGCGTGGGTCCGAGGTGGCCGCCACAGTGACCACCGTAGATTCTGCATTCTTGTTCACCAGCGGAGGCGGTGGCGGCGGTGCAATGGATCGATCAATCCCCGCTCGCTTCAGCAGCCCATCCAGGGTCGATTCCACCGCATTCAGGCCTTTTGAGACTCTCGCTTGCTCCGCTTTGTTATTTGGCCCCTGAATTGTCGCGAAGTCCGCGATGTGGTTTTCGACGTGGTGAATCTCATCATCGAACTCCATCAGTTGATCGCTGATAGTTTGAGGAGTTCCCCCTGCGGCGATCGCGGCATCGATCTTCTTGGCCATCTGCAGCAACTCGTAGGCTTCGCGATACGCCTCACCGAAGTTTTTCATCTTGCCGTATGTCTTGTGCATCGAGACACAAAACTCGTTCATCTGCTGCGACAGGCCCTTAGCTGCAGGTTGTGGAGGGTTCACTGGTGCCGGTGCAGCGATTGGAGTGATTGCCAAATTCTGCGACGGCAGCGGAGCTGCTGGCTGAGCCGGTATCGCTGGCTGCGTTGGAAACGTTCCTTGTTGAGGCGGGTAAGTCCCCTGTTGTGGCGACATTCCCTGCGAATTTCTTCCCCCCAGCCCCGGAATCAAACCTCCCGATCGCAGAGGCCCTTGTCGCTGACCTAGGCCACCTCCGCCCCCGCTTCGTGGCCCATGAGTCGCAATCGCAACGGTGCTGATAGACAGCATCGCGCCGGTCGTCAGTACCACGAGAGGTCTGCGAAAATTTGAGGCCATGGGCCAGTCCTTCAGGAATTGATATCTGATCATTAGGGCTGCTCTATTTTCACAACACGGAAACCATTCTCCGAGTGTTGAGAATCAATCGCAAGTGGGTCTCGTGCAGCCGACGCGCAATGTCTGGCGGTGCGCTTCCAGTTGCCCCCGCGTAGATAGCCTTTTGAAATTTGTAACGATCCGGGATTCAAGAAGTTATCGCGACACCATTCTGCCGCGTTACCATGCATGTCGTATAGGCTGAATGGGTTCGGATTCAATTTTCGAACCGGGTGCAATTCACCGTTGGCGTTGTTTTCGTACCAGCAATACTGAACCACCTCAGCATCGCCACAACTGAATTTGCTCGTGGTTCCCGCCCGGCATGACCATTCCCATTCGGCTTCCGACGGCAATTGATAGCGGGCATGTCTGCCCAACGTCCCCTTCTCCTGCTCGATCCTGGTCAGTTGCACGCAGAACTGATTCGCCTCTGTCCAACTGATCCAGGCCGCCGGAAGGTTATCGTCATCTTTCATTCGATGCGTCGACCAGGGCTGAGTCTGCATGACTCGAAACCACTGGGCTTGTGTGACTTCCGTCGTCCCCATGCGGAACGGTGCTTTGACCACAACTTTTTGAGGCGGAATAGCATGCGGAGGACGCGTGACATCCGCCGTATCCATGCCGATCGAGAACTCGCCGGGTGGAATCAGAGTCAGTTCCATCCCAATGGAATTGATCTCCGCGACCGGTCGCCCCGCATACGTCGCCCAAGCTTGTTGCGCAGACTTTGCGGCAACTTCGTTGAATGGTGACTTCAACGGCGCGGGAGGCTCTTTAGGAGTGACAACGGCTGGAGCCACCGCAGCGATCACTTTGGAGTCACCTGATTCGCCCGGCTTCCGCACCGAGCGAGGTTCTGGAAGCGGAGCCTCCTTTAACAATGTCGTGGAAGCTGCAGGGGTAGTCGGATTCGGAGTTGCCGTCGCAGTTGATGTCGGTGGCAAAGTGGGTTCGGGAGTCACGGCCGGAGTCGGCGTTGGCGGTGCAGGTGGAATGATCGGCGACGTTGGCGTACCGGTTGCAGCAACGGCAGGAACCGATGGTGCTGGCCCCGTCGGCTTTGAAGCATCGTCCTTCGAGGGTGCCTGCGGCTCCTGGTTCGGGTTGAGCAGCGCTGGTGCTTCTAACTTGGCCGTTGTCGGAATGGTGGTCACCTTCGGTGGGTCCACCGGAGGCCTTTCGGCGACTGCGCCAGGGGGCGCAGCAGCGTCGCTCGGCAATGCGGGAGCAACTGGGATGGCAGGCGGCGTCTTGTCATTCGTCGCGACGGCCGTCGGGGTCGACTCGGGAACCTTCGTCGCCTCCGTTGATTTATCGACTACGGTCTCGGCGTCGGTGCTCACTTCCTTCTGATCCTGAGCTTTCTTTTCTTCGACTTTCTTGCCGGCTGACTTCTTTTCAGCGAACAGGTCCTTAACGAAGTCCCGCGAAGAGTCGTTCATCGCAATGGCAACGACCGCACACACAGCCAGTACGCCGAAGGCGACAAGCCCAAGACCACGGCGTTTCGCAGATCGACTGTTCACCACCGGCCCCGATGCTGGAGGCAGCGCGGTGACCTGTGAACCTGTCGCGGGCTTGTAAGTCGCGGCACCACGACCGGCTGCGGCAGGAGCGGCACCACGATTCGCGAGGCAGTTTCGCAATTCGGAGATGAACGTGATGCAATTAGGCCAGCGTTGAGTCGGCACTTTGGCCAAAGCCCGCCCGACGATCGACCGTTCCTCTGGCGGCAACATCGAAAGATCAGGCGTATCCTTCAAGTGTCCTCGCATGACGTCTGCCAAGCTGCCGGCAAAGGGGACTCGTCCCCCTCGCAGATGGCAGTAGGTGATCGCCAGCGAATACTGATCGGAATGTTGCGACGTGTGCCCTTCGAAGAATTCTGGCGCTGCATAAATCGGCGTCATGCTGCCGGTATGGCTGGTCTGCGCCTGCTCCAGCAAGCGGACGAGCCCAAAGTCGGCCACCTTTGCAGCACTGCCGACCAACAGGATATTCTCTGGCTTGATGTCTCGATGCTGAAAGCTGACCCGTTCCTGTCCATCATACGAGTGTCGTGGGTCGTTCAGAAAATCGAGACCTTTAGCGGCCTCGTGAAAGTACTCCAGCAACTCATCACGAGGGATGCCGATATATCCTTGACGCACAGCCTCTTGAAACCGATCTTTCAACGTCCGGTCCGCCAGTTCCATGGCAATAACCAGATACCGAGTCGTCTGCCAGGATCCGACCGTTGTCAGCAAGCATGGATGCCGAAGGGTCCGAATAATTTCCAGCGCGCGCTGCTCAAGTTGCAGGCCTTCTGTTGCCAGAGGGACAAATTTCAAAGCGACCGCGAAGCCCCCCGGAGCGGTTGCCTTCCACACCTCGCCGTAACCACCGCGGCCGAGACGCAGTACCAACTTGTACCCCGCAATTGGTTCGCCGCCAATGTGCAAGTCATCGCGGTCGTGAGAAGGTGTTGACGACTTGTTGGTCGCAGAGGTGTCATTGCGAGGCTTCGTCAATGGATCGCCTTCGAGTCGCGCACGCAGAAGCAGAACCAGTTCTGGGCAGTCTCGACACAGCTCTTCGACGGAAACGGGTTCGCCTCGGCGCCGTAATTCTTCGCCTCGCTGAAGAAGCTCTTCGAGGCGACTCTCTATGGATGGCATGAATTGGATCTCCGACGGGGACTCGTGCCGCGCGACTGCGGCCACCCGAATGTCCTGCAAACGAACTTCCCGATCGAGGCTCGCCGATTTTAACGAACGAGCAATAATTATCGCTTCGGGATCTGGCAGGTTGACTTGTTTTTCCAGAAATTCGCTCCTTTGGCCTAATTCTCGGCTCCTGCCTCCTCGGCTGCGAGGAGTTCGTACCATCTCGTCGCCGCTGACGCCGAGTCTGGGTGGCTCGTGCAACAGACCATCCAGATTCGCCGCCACACTTCGGGTCACGCTCGTCTTGAAGTGCAGGCTCAACAGAAGCCCCGAGATTGCCGCCTGAAAATAGACAGCCGTCGTCTCAATTTGATTGCAACGACCTCATCGCCAAATCTGAGTCGGTTTCGGCTCGGGCGTCATTGCCAAAGTACTTGTCCGTCTTTTGTTTCGGCCGACGGGCCAATTCCTTTCGGACGTCGGCATCGGCGACAACTGCTTGTAAGAGACGCCCCCGCCGCCTGTATCTATGAGTGTCAGGTCACGAAAGCTGGAAAGCAGGATCAATCATGGCGAATACGACACTTAACCGCACGCTGACAAACGCTCGGATCTCCGGGACATCTCAAATCAAATGGTCGAGTTCTCTGAACTTGGCCCATAAGCCTCTGCCGGCACCTCAACCCAAGCGATCGTACGTTGGCTGGAAGTTCTTGACTTCAGCATTCGTTGTCGCCGGGACAGCCGGTGCCGCCTATCAGCCTTGGAAGAGCGACAAAGCCAATTCACATGCGGCCGTCAGCACGGAGTCACGCAAAGCAGTTGATATCCAGCGACCCGCTCCGGCTGGGACAACGAATGTCGTTCTGCCGGCAACGTTTAAGCCCTGGCAAACCGCGTCACTGTCGGCTCGGGTAAGTGGCTATCTGACGAATTGGCACACGGAACTAGGCGATCACGTCAAAGTGGGTGATTTGCTCGCCGAGATCGAAACGCCGGAACTCGATCAAGAGGTGGCGTCGGCGGAGTCATCGGCTCAGGAAGCGAGTGCCGCGGCGGTGCAGGCCATTGCCGAACTGGCGGAAGCGAAGGCTGACCTGAAGGTTGCCGAGGCGCAACTCAATCGAGTTCGGGCCGAATTGGAACTCAGTCGCAGCCAACTCGCTCGCCGTGAAAAGCTCGTGGCCGGCAAAGTGATCACTCAAGAAGAGTTCGATACATTTTCGAGGGAATTTGAAGCTCGTACGGCTGTTGTCGCTGCGGCAGAAGCGGATGTCTCACGCCGTACGACTAACCTGGATACACGAGAGGCAATCATCGACGCTCGTCAGTCGACCGCGAAAAGTCGGCGATCGAATGTCGAGCGACTGCAGGAACTGCAAGCCTTCAAGCGAATCGTCGCTCCGTTCGATGGAGTGGTCACGCAACGAAACGCGGAAGTCGGCATGCTGGTGACGGGTCGCGAAGTCTTGTTCGTAGTGGAAGACATGAGTCGCGTGCGCGTGCAGATCAGTGTTCCGCAGGCCTATTCAATGCAGACTCGGCGTGGAGTTGATGTCACCGTGAGTATTCCGGAATCGTCGATGCCCGCCGTGACGGGCACAATTACTCGCACAGCGTCTTCGGTCGATTCGGCTAGCCGAACAATGCTCGCTGAAATCGAGCTGGAGAATTTTTCGCAATTGTTACAACCCGGCAGCTACGCACAGGTTTCGTTGAAAACCCAGCAGGATAAATCGAGCTGGTCGATTCCGACGAATACTGTCTTGATGCGAGTTGACGGGCCACACGTGGCGATCGCGAATAGCGAGGATCAGATTGAACTACGTAGCGTTAAGCTGGGACGGGACTTGGGGTCACGAGTGATCGTTGCGGCTGGCATTAACGGAGACGAACGGCTGGTCGTGAATCCCGGCAATGATCTGACAAATGGGACACCGATTCGAGTCAACCAACGCGATGAAAAAATCGTAGTGGCCCACCGATGACAAAGTGAGATCTGCGAAGAATCGCGAGTTTGATCACCTGAACGTAATTCCAACCTGGCAAATGCGTTGCCAAGCAGCGAACCCAAATGCACCTGACCCCCTCCCTGCAGAAACCGAAGCTCACAACCAGGCAATACTCCATGAATCTTGTTGCGGACTCTCGTCTGAACAGTAGTTACGGCGTATCATGCGGAACAAAGCGGTTGGCGCTCAGCGCAACTACAGGATCGGCGACGGCCTATGGGACAGTCAGGTGTAACAATGCCCGTGGACGACTCTCCGCTCACACGAGCAAGTCTATTGGTGCAACTTCGCGACGGGACCAATCATGGTGCCTGGCAGGAGTTCATGAAGATGTACGGTCCGGTCGTGTATGGCTTCGCTCGCAAGCGTGGCCTGCAGGACGCGGATGCAGCCGACCTGATGCAGGACGTGTTGCGTTCAGTCTCCACTGCGATTGGACGGCTGGATTACGATCGCAGCCAGGGGACGTTTCGGGGCTGGCTCTTCACGATCACCAGGAATCGAGTCTTCAATTTCCTGTCGGCACGTCGACTGCGACCACAGGGTTCGGGCGATACGTCGATGAATCGAATGCTCGATTCTCAGGCGGCAGTAAGCGATGGATCGGACGTCTGGGAGTTGGAATACCAACGGCGTCTGGCTTCGCTGGCCATGGATCGGGTGAAGAAAGAGTTTCAGGAAACGACGTGGCAAGCGTTCTGGTTGACAGCAGTCGAAGGGAACTCGGCGGCCGACGTTTCGAAACAAATTGGCATGTCGACGGGTGCTATCTACGTTGCCAAGAGTCGCGTTCTCGCACGACTGAAAGAGGAAGTCGAGTCCATGCAGCGGCAGGAGGAAAACTAAGATGAACATCACGACTTGCCCTCAACCCGAAGAATTACAGCAACTGATTGATGGATCTCTCTCAGGAGAGCGCCAGGTGGAATGCACGCAACACATGGATTCCTGCCAGTGTTGCCAGGAAAAGCTGGAAGTGCTGGCGACTGGCGGTAGCAACTTTTCGCAGGTTGTCGTGCATGCGTACGAAGTCGAACCGGTGGCGTCATCCGCGTACTGGCCCGCACTGAAAGAACTGAATGCGGACCTGAGCGAGACGTATGTTCCGCGTAGCACGCCGCGGTCGGCAGAAGTGTCGCTGCAATTCCTGCAACCTCCGACCGATCCGGCGTATCTAGGCCGACTCGCTCACTTCGATGTGATGCGTGTGCTGGGCCGTGGTGGTATGGGTGTGGTGCTGGAAGCGTTCGATTCGAAACTGCAGCGTCACGTCGCGCTCAAAGTGCTGGACCCGGACCTGGCCTTCGATGAGTTGTCACGTCAGCGGTTCTGCCGCGAGGCCCGCTCTGCAGCTTCGATCACTCACGAAAATGTCGTGGCCGTCTACCAAGTCGAGAAGGCGGGCGGAGATCACAACCTTCCCTATCTGGTCATGCAATTGATCTCGGGCGAGTCGCTGGAGCAGCGATTAACGCGCGAGAAGAAGTTACCGATGCGCGAAATCGTCCGCATCGCGATGGAAGCGTCTCATGGCCTGGTCGCGGCACATGCCCAAGGTCTGATTCACCGCGACATCAAGCCGGGGAACATTCTGCTTGAGGGACCGGAGAATCGCGTCAAGTTGACGGATTTTGGCCTGGCTCGGGTGGTGGACGATCCGAGACTGACCCGGACAGGATTCGTGACCGGTACGCCACTTTACATGGCACCCGAACAGGCAAGAGGGGATGAAGCGGACTATCGATCGGACTTGTTCAGCTTCGGGGCGATTCTCTACGAAATGTGCGCGGGTGAACCACCGTTCGCGGGAAATTCGGCATTGGCGATTCTTCGACAGATTGCTGAAGTGAAGCATCGTCCGTTGCGCGAGGTGAACCCTGAGGTTCCGGAATGGCTCGCTCATACAATTGACTCGTTGCTGGAGAAAAAGCCGGAAGATCGCATCCAGTCGGCCAGCCATCTGGCTGAACTGCTGGACTACGAATGGGCCTTGATGCGGACGACGTCCGAAGATGTGCCCGTGGTGTGTCAGATCGCGATACAGAAGCGAGCCAGACGTAATCGTCGTATCGCTGCGGGGGTTGGTGCGGCGTTTCTGGCGGTCGGACTGTTGGCTGGATCGTTCCTGACAAGTGGTCGGCGTGACGGAAAAACAGAAGTTTCATCCGCGAAGCCAGTGGCGACACTGAGTGCGAATTCCGGCGCAGTCTGGTCGGTGGCGTTTGCCGCAGATGGCAAATCGATTGCGATGGGCGTGGAAGATGGTTCATTCCGAATATGGGACATTGCG
>CBIHQO010000091.1:0-12583 GCA_966211735.1 uncultured Schlesneria sp. | reverse complement strand
TCCATCGGCGGCCTCACCAAGCATGTGCACGCCATCGATTTCTCGATGAAGCTGCTGCAGGAAGGTGGCGTCGCCGTCAGCCCAGGTCGCGGTTTCGGAGAAGAAGGCGAAGGCTATCTGCGGCTGGCTATCGTCGAAAACAGCCAGCGTCTGCGACAAGCGGTTCGCCAGATCCAAACCTGCCTGAAGATCGACGCGGCCCCGGCGGCATAACGATCAACAGCAACGGCAGTGTTGCGAATACAGTAATGAAGAAAGCCTTGTGTCCGTGATGGACACAAGGCTTTCTTCGTTTTTAGGTGCTCAACGGGGCCATCGCCGGGCGATTAGAACTCGCCGACGGTTTCGCCACCGTCCATCGTTCCAATCCCTCTCCACGTATTCAGGTCGATATTGCTGCTGACGAAGCGGATCGCTCCGTCTCCCATCAGCACGTGAACTCCACCAGTGTGCCGGCTACGGGCAGCCGCTTGCTGATTTCCGCCGCCTGCACAAGGCATGTTGGTGGGATCTTGATTGGATCCACAGTTGTTGTTCGTATCTGGCGATTTACTATTCGGAGTGTTCACGGTCATGAACTGAAACGAAATGTAATTCGGGTCATCGTTCATGAAATCTCCGCGGATGTCGTAGTCCGTGTCGATTCTGGCAATCAAAATCTCTGACATCAGCAGCGTATTGGACGTTCCATCAGTGAAGTCACTGAAGCGGCTGCAGCGCGGATTGCCGGGATTATCGGCGTTATAGCCGAAGGGAGCGCGGCCGACCGTGGTGCCACTCGCTGGACGAGTGACGTTACCCCAGTTCACGACATAGGCACCGCGGGCTCGCCAATAGGTGTCGCCCTGCCAGACAGCGCTGCTCCGGTCGCTGGGGCAGTAATACAGCGGCACTTTGGTGGCAATGATCCCCGACATTGAATTCTGCACGCAATTGGGTGCCACGTAGAACGGCAACGAAGAGTTGTACTGATTGAATAATGGCGCTTGGTCAATGAACGGCCACATGCCGATCACGAAGGTATGCCGATGTGGTACTGGATTCGATCCCTGAGCATTGGTCGCCGCGAAAGGGAGCAGATTGCTGACATCGTGGTAGTTGTGCATCGCCAACCCCCACTGCTTCAACTGATTCTTGCACTGAGTGCGGCGAGCAGCCTCGCGGGCCTGCTGCACTGCCGGCAACAACAAGGCAATCAGGACGGCGATGATCGCAATCACCACCAGCAATTCAATTAACGTAAAACCGTGACGACGCAGCCGGGACATGAAATTCCTCCCCAGGAAAAAGATGGGAATTGAAGACAGGACCATCCACGCTAAGACTTTTCCCGGACGATTGTCAATAGTCTTGATTTCGGGATGCCGCAGCGACGTGAGATTTGGCTGACTCGATTTCCCAACGGTATCGTTAAACCAATTGTCGCGTTTGCGTGATCCTTGATGGCGAATACGCTGACCAACTGAGTACACCAGATGATGCGGCAGCGTCATCGGGAGGGGTGATGGCGGCGGCGCAGTGTTTAGCAATGAAGAAAGCCTTGTGTCCGTGATGGACACAAGGCTTTGTTCGTTTTTAGCTGTTCAACGGGGCCATCGCCGGGCGGTTAGAACTCGCCGACAGTTTCGCCACCGTCCATCGTGCCGATGTTTCGCCACGTATTCGTGTCAATATTGCTGCTGACGAAGCGGATCGCTCCGTCCCCCATCAACACGTGAACACCGCCTGTATGTCGGCTACGCGCAGCCAATTGTTTATTTGCTCCGGTGGTACAGGGCATATTGATGGGATCTAAATTCGCTCCACAATTGCTGATAATGTCTGGCGTTTTACTATTCGGCGTATTGATCGTCATGAATTGAAATGAAACGAAGTTCCCATCATCATTAAAGATATCTCCGCGAGTATCCGGCTCAGCATCTGCTTTGGGGAGCAAAATCTCGGCCATCAGCATGGTATTGGACGTACCATCCGTGAAGTCAGCAAAGCGGCTGCAACGCGGATTTCCAGTATTGTCGTTGTTATATCCAAAGGGAGCACGGCCGACTGTCGTACCGCTGGCCGGGCGACTGACGTTGCCCCAGTTCACGACATAGGCACCGCGGGCTCGCCAGTAGGAATCGCCCTGCCAGATGGCCCCGCTACGATCACTGGGGCAGTAATACAGTGGCACTTTGGTCGTAATGTAACCCGTCGTCGAATTCTGCACGCAATTCGGCGCCTGATAGAACGACAACGAAGAGTTGTAGAGATTGAACAGCGGGGCTTGATCGATGAACGGCCACATGCCGACGACGTAAGTATGCCGAAGACCGTTAGCATTGGTGGCCGCGAATGGCAACAGGCCACTGGTGTCATGGTAGTTGTGCATCGCCAACCCCCACTGCTTCAACTGATTCTTGCACTGAGTACGGCGAGCCGCCTCGCGGGCTTGCTGCACAGCCGGCAGCAACAAGGCAATCAGAACGGCGATGATCGCAATCACCACCAACAATTCAATTAATGTAAAGCCGCGACGACGTAAGCGAGACATGAAGTTCTTCCCAAGGAGAAAAGAGGGGAATTGAAGACAAGACTATCCACGCTAAGACTTTTGGCGGACGATTGTCAATAGTGTAGTTTTGCGATGCGACGGCGACGTGAGATCTGGCTGACGGGATTTCCCAGCAATACGGTTGAGCCAATTCTCGTGTCTGCGTGATCTGAATAGCGAAAGCGCTGTCTGAACTGCGGTTCAAACTCACGAATTAGCTGTGTTCATTGTTGGGAAGGCGGCTCCTGCCGAGTCGCTCTGTTATTGTGAGTCCATCAGCATGCGCGGCTCGGCAGGAGCCTCGCCCTCCCAAAAACAGTCACCAATAGACAAAAGCCTTATGTCCTGATGAACACAAGGCTTTCTTCAATTTTCACGTCTACAGTATGAACGTCGCGGTTTAGAACTCACCGACGGTTTCGCCACCGTCCATCGTTCCAATTGCGCGCCAGGTGTTTGTGTCAATATTGCTGCTGACAAAGCGGATCGCTCCGTCGCCCATCAACACGTGCACGCCCCCCGTATGACGGCTACGCGCAGCCACCTGGTAATTGGCTCCGGTGGTACACGGCATATTGGTGGGATCCAGATTCGAGCCACAGTTAACAAGGATATCTGGGGTTTTGCTATTCGGAGTATTAATGGTCATGTATTCGAACGAGCAGTAGACTTGATCATCGTTAAAGATATCTCCGCGAGGATCCTTCTCAGCATCAGCCTTGGGAATCAAAATTTCGGACATCAGCATGGTATTGGATGTGCCATCCGTGAAGTCCGAGAAGCGGCTGCAGCGCGCATTTGCAGGGTTGTCGTTGTTGTATCCAAAGGGAGCACGGCCGACTGTGGTGCCGCTGGCCGGACGGCTGACGTTGCCCCAATTTAAGACGTAGGCACCGCGGGCTCGCCAATAAGTATCACCCTGCCAGACGGCCCCGCTGCGATCACTGGGGCAGTAATACAGGGGTATTTTGGTCGCAATGATCCCCGACATTGAATTCTGCACGCAATTCGGTGCCTGGTAGAAGGGCAACGACGTGTTGTACTGATTGAACAGCGGCGCTTGATCGATGAACGGCCACATGCCGGGAACCCACGTATGCCGATGCCCATTGGCATTGGTGGCGGCGAATGGGAGCAGATTGCTGGTGTCGTGGTAGTTGTGCATCGCCAACCCCCACTGCTTCAACTGATTCTTGCACTGAGTTCGGCGAGCTGCCTCGCGGGCCTGCTGCACGGCCGGCAACAACAAGGCAATGAGAACGGCGATGATCGCAATCACCACCAACAATTCAATCAACGTGAAACCGCGACGTCGTACCCGGGACATAGAGAATCCTGCTAACGAAACATGGGAAAGAAAAAGCAAAGGCTATCCACCGTAGGATTTCGGTGTGCTGATTGTCAATAGCCTTAGTTCGGTTTGCCGTAGTCAACGGGGATTTGACTAAATCGTGATACCAACGACGCGATCGAACGAATTCTCGCATTACTTGATCGCAAACGACACAGTCACTCCAACTCGCAATTTCAGCATTCCCGGCTTGAGACCCGTCGCATCATCACCTTTCGATTGGTCGGGGCCACCGTGATAGGGAAGGCCGTACTGGCGATAAACCTCGAAATCCTCAGCATCGAGAGCCGAATTGGCCTGCACGCTTTGCAGACGGCCCAGTCCAACTTCTGCTGCGTTCGCGAGTTGTTCGGCTTCGGCTCGAGCTTTACGAAAGGCTTCCGCCATCGCCTTCTCACGATCTGCCGCCGGAATCTTCGCCGTGAACGTGAATTGCGGTTCACCTGGTTTGGCTTGGTTCTGCCCGCCCCAAGCCTGGACCATCGGCTCTTCCATTTCTTCCGCAATCTCCGCTTCTTCGGCCGTCTGCTCTTCGGTTTCCTTCACGCCCGCCAGATCCGCGGCCTTGATGGCATCCTGCAGCTTCTTGGACTCGAGTAGTTGTGATGTCGCGTCGCCCTCTTTCAGCCGCCATTCTGCGGTCAATCGCATGGCCACCCGCACCGGCTTCGCGACAACGTCTTTGGTCGGCTTCTTGCCTCGTTGCGACAACCGTTGGTGCATCATCATCTCCATCCGAGCAACATTCGCATCTTGAGAATCATCGATCCGCAACTCGCCGAACGTGATCGTCTTTTTGTCCGCCCCCAATGACTCCAGCACCTTCTCCACTTTGGCTCGTCGAGTCTTCAGCTTGGCTAAGGCGTCGGGCAGATCTTTGGCCGACTTCGCCAGGATCTCGACGTGCATCCGCATCACTTCCGCAGGCCGCTCGATCGTCGCCGTGCCGCTCGCCTGAATCCCACCCCAGGGGGCGGACTCCTGGGCCTGAAGGGACACCAGCGGAACACCGGCCAGAATCAGCACTGCGATAGTGAACAACACACGATGCATCGGACGACCTCTTCTCGCGACAGGGAACGGAAGTTCTGTGAAGTGACGTTCAATGGACGGCGAATCGGTATTAACGAAGCTGATCCATACCGACTTCGTCCCGGATTCGTTTCCGCAGCTTCAAAATCTCGGGACCGTGCATGGTCCGAATTGACCAGTAAAAATCCCGCATCAGGTGTGATTCCTCTTTGTGAAACGTCTCGTAGATCTGCTCAAGGATCGGCACATACCTGACGTCGTCACCAGCCGAGATCGCTTCGTAGGCCAGCTTGTTCCACTCGTCGTCCGATTTCATCTGCTTCCAGTAATCGAGCAGCCGATACATGCCGCTGGGATCCCCCAGCATCGCCATCAAATAGCTGGCCCGCGCCGCTGTCGGTGCGTCACTGCTGAGTTGATACGGCGTTAATTGTTCTGGCTTCAGTGACTTGAGCAGATCTTTGCCGCCAGCCTCTGCAGTCTGCAGCGCCACTTCGGCAGGAAGATGGAAGTGACCGTCGGCAAAGGCAGACAGCGTCCGATGAGTCGTCAGGAAGGCGATGGCGGTCGGTGCAAACAGTTCATTTTGCTCGGTCAACATCGCCACGGCAGTCGCACGCGCCGCTGCTGGTTCATCGCCAATCAACGTCGCGATAAAGGCATCGACGCGCAGGGACTTCGCCGCCTTCTCGTCGCTCATGACGATCTTTGCCGATGCCACAGCCGCTTCGACATCAAACTGCAGCAAGAGCGCCAACCCGACGCGGCGCTGCCATTCCTGTTCAGACTTCGTCACCAGAGCGGCCACTTCGGCCACGTCGAAGCCGATCGGCGTTCGCGGCGCATTTTGATCGTAGTAGTGGTTGTACATCGACAATCCGTGAGCCTGCAGCAGGCACCCGTGCACTGTCTGCGCGAGTGCCACATCCACCCGCTCGTCCGCCAGGACAGACCACAGCAGATCTTTGGCACGGACATCGCGTAAGGCGACCAACTCGAAGCACAACCGCCCCAGCGATTCCTGATCCGTCGCGAGCGACTTCAATTGATGGAAGGTCTGCTCACGATCACTCCAAGGCAACCATTTCAGCGATGCCGCGATCTGCACGACGGTCATCGGTTCGCGCGCCGCAAGCTCTAATAATGGGTTCAGAGCTCCGTCCACTCCCAACGCCGCCAGCACCAATCCGGCATCGATTCGCTCGCTAGTCGATGTGGACTCGGTCATCTTTTTCAACGGCTCAATCGCCTTGTCCAACCACTTCGATCGTTCACCTGCTTTGAATTTCGATAGCCATTCCTCATAGGGCGATCCCTTTTCGGCGTCGGCATTGTCTTTCGTGCGAGTGATCACCGGACGCTCGGAGTCACAGACCTGCAACAGCATGTTCGCCGCGGCAGTTCGAACTTTGTCGCTGGAATCGGCAAGTGCCGCGATCAACTGGGTTTCACCATCGAGTTGACCGGCTTCATGCATTGCGCGAACGGCTGCGGCCCGCAGGCTGTCGTTGGGATGCGTCAGCCACCCTTCCAGAATCGGCACCCCTTTCTGCTGCATCTTCGATCCCGAAACCAACGCCTCGGAAACAACGGTCGCCAGTTCGGGATGCTGCTCCGCGGCTTTCGCCAAGGGATTCGCCGCGATCGCGAAATCGCTGCCCTTAAAAGCCAGCACCGCTCGACTGACGACAAAGCCGTCGCTGTCGTTCAGCAATTCCAGCAAGGCGGTATAGGCATCCGCTTTGGCTTTGGGCTCGATCTCCTGTTGACCATAATTGCGATCCGAAACACATGCTCCGACCGCTTCGGCCGCCTCGGCACGCACCTGCCAGTTCGCGTGTTGAAACAGTGTGATCAAGCATTCCAGGGCCGCTTCGTTCTTCACTTCTCGCAACAGTCGAGCGGCATGGACGATCAAATCGGGATCGGTTTCACCGGCAATGTACTTGGCAATCTGAGGTACCAGTTTCGCCGAGGGACTTTCGGCCATCTGCTTCAGCACCGCCGCGCGAACATTCGGTTCGGGGTCAGCCAGCAGCCGCGATAGCTCGGTCGCGGCTCGCTGACCGCCCACGTCATGCAACGCCTTCAGGCTGAGTTCACGTACCAATGAATCGGGATGCCCGAACAGTTCGATCAGCAACGGTTCGTCGCCGTGAGTCACCAGCGCAGCCAGTTCACTCGCGGCGTCGTGCCGAGTCTTCGCGTCAGTCGACACCAGCCGCAGCAGGCCCCCCGGCCATTTCAGGACCAATGCGTCCGAGGCCACCACGCGATACCGCAACCAATCGAGTCGTTCGCGATCTTGATCGGACGTGGCGAGTTGTCGCTGCTCCTGAATCAGCGGCAACAGTCGATCACCAAACCGAGCCAACCTGGCCCCGCTGGCCTCCATCTCGGCGACATCTGCCGTCACAATTCGAGCAATCTCCGACTTCGCTTCCAAGAGTTGTTGTTCCGTTAGCGGCTCGGACTTCGGCTCCGTTGTTGCTGCGTCGTCCGACAATTTCGCCGCCCAGTCCTCCAATTCCTGCAACCGTTCGGCAGTGATCGTTTGAGGCCGCCAGGGATCCAGATCCGCAACGGGGGCTTGCCAGTCGATCAGCAGGTCCAGCGCGGCCAGCCGCGCCCCCAGCTTGCCGCGGATAAAGACCTCTGCGACCCCCGGCCCCGCCAATCCTTTGTTCACCGCCAGTCGCCGGACGGCCGCTTCGCGAACCGTGGCATCGCGATGAGCCAACAGCTTGGCGAGTTCCGCCAACGTCGATTCGCTCAGTTCGGGAACCTCGCGAACATCTTCGACCATCTCGGTCGGTACCTCGGCGTCCTCACCCTTCAACCACCGAATCAGTTCGTCCGCCGGGAGAAAACCATCATGAGTCCGCACCGGCTGCCCTGCCGAGTTGAGGACGCGCAAGGCCGGAATCGGCCCGACGCGCAGTCGTCGTACTTCTTCAGCATCCGCGTCGGCATCCAGCAGGACCAACGTCCATCCCGTCAACTCCTGTTGCACAGCCGGTCGCGCGATCTCTTTGTCCAATCGCTTGCACCAGCCGCACCAATCGGCTCCAACACGGACCAGGATCGACGTCTTGCGTCGACGAGCTTCTTCTACGGCCGGGGCCAGGTCACGGTGCCAGACCAGCAACTTGGCGTCCGCAGGTTTCTCGGACACGTCGATCGGCCCCAACAACTCGTCGTCGGCAAATACAGGAATCGAAATCGCCAGGACGAAACTGGCGATCAACCCACGAAACGTGATCGAAACAGTTTGCATCTCAGTCATCCTTGGGCGGACTGGCAGGTAGGCCATGCGTGATCGCGGCCCAGAATTCGTCATAGTTAAACTTGGGACTGTTCTCGTGATCGTGACATTGAATACAACGATCCCGGGCATCGTAGAGTGTTCGCGTCTCCGGTCGCAGCACATGGGCCTGCCCTGGTCCATGACAGCTCTCGCAACCGACATTCTGTCGCAGACTGCCGAGCGCCACCGAACGGAAGCCGCCTGGTTGTCCGTACCCGGTCGTATGACAGTGCTGGCAATACGGGTCCATCTGCGATTGCTTGTCGACCAGCGTCTGCCAGGCGTGACCATGCCGAGTTTCTGACCATTGCTGACAGTCGTTCGGATGACACTTCTGACAAGCTTCGGTTCCCGCCACTTGAAAATTGGAAGGAAGATCCCCCGCCAGGACGGGAGCAAATCCCGTCTGATCGGCCGTGAAATCGATCTTCGCCAGTTCATCGCGAAATCGCTTCAAGTTCTTGGCCTGAGTCGCGTCGTCGGCAATTTCCTCACTCAGTTCGACGATCTTTCCGTCCCACTGTCCATTAAAAACGGGGCGTTCCAGATGGACCAGGAACTTTCCTTTGTTGGTCGTTGCTCCCCAGATCGCGGGCCCAGTCCGGCGAGGTGTGATCGATTGTCGAGTCGGACCACCAACAATCATGTCCGCTTCGGGAACCTGCGACACTAACTGTTCCAGTTCGTCTTCAGGCAGATAGGCCAGTACGAGCAGTTGATCGAACTGACCCTTCAAGCTGGGGATCAATCGCATCAGGGCCTCGCGCGGGCTTTCGATTTGGAGTCCCTCACTGGCATATTTCTTCGACAACACGCCCGCGATCGCAATCCGCTGGTCGCCCAATTTCGCAATGCGATGAGTCGGGACGATCTGCTGTCCGTCAGCGTCTTTCACGTTCGTGCTGATCAGCGGAGCCTGCAGCTTCTCCACAAACTCCCGCAGCGACTTCGCCCCCAACTCGGCCTCGGCGGCTCCAATATTATGAGCCGCCAGTTGCATCTGGATCTCGCCACGCAGAACCGCCTCGAACTTCAGCTGATCGTACGGCGTGCTCCCCCCGAGTGCCCCTCCGGCATCGGCCAGCAACACGTCAGACGTCTTGCGAACCCCGTCGACATACGTCGCCCGCCTCAATAGCCCACCCGCCTGCTTCGACGAGCATCCACACGGAACAATCCAGCCGGCGGTATCGCAACTGACAATCACGGCAGCAGAACGAAGCACCTTCGCCGGAGGCAAGGTCTGCTTGTTGCATCCCACACTCAAGCAGCAAAGCACCGTCGCAGCGACCGCTACGGAAACTGATTGCCGAGAGGTCTGTTTATTGAGGGTCATGCGGTCGATCAAACGGAACGGGAATGTTCGTACTCATGAAAGACACAGCGAACCACATCAATACATCAGTGCGTACGCCAGGATGTTGACATTTACATCGACGCAATTGGTGATCTCATTCCCGCCGCAACAGCAGCAACCCTGGCTGTGTTCGGTGTCGTTCAGACCGTCGGGTGAGTAGATCACTCCCAATCGTCCGCCGATCGTCACCCCTTCCAGCGGCTTGGGCTTGCCATGCTTCGCCTTCAACTCGGCGATGTCGTAGATCGTGTGAAAGACGGCATGATCCATCGTCAGCGAACCAAGTTTGGCGTCCGTAAAGACGATCGCCATCTCACGACGAAACGATCGATCCCAGTCCGCGGACGAACAACCGGACGAAGCCAACAGCATCCCGCCGCGTTCCACAAACCGTCGCAGGTTCTCACGCTCTTTATCAGGCAGCGTGAACTCACCTTCGCCGGTCATGATCACCAGCGGATGAGCATACAGTTCTTCACTGGCCAGCTTCACGGCATGAAAACGTCGGCTTGTGGAGATCGCCGATTCTTTCTCGGCCTTGGCCAGAAAGTGATCGGAAAAGCACTTGCTGCTCTTTGTTCCCGCATAAACCAGATTGGCGACCTGCACGATGCTTTGTGGTTCACCACCCGGTTGCTGCGGTTCGGGCACCATCACGTACGCAGACGCTGTTGGCGTGGCGGGAGCTTTCACGGTGCCGGTTTGACCCAGGATCGTTGTGGCCAGCAAGGCCAATGTGGCACACAGCGCGAGCCCTCCTCGTAGGACGGGTTTCCAACCCGTCATTCTTCGCAACGCGCGATCAGTCACGAAGTTAAGTATGCCAGTCAGAGACCAAAACGAAGGCGACGGGTTGGAAACCCGTCCTACGGGGCCGCGTTCATTCCCAAGTCGGTTCACTTGTGCGACGCACCAATCGAATAGCTTCTGCATGATGAACTCAGATCGAAAATGAGGGGAACTGCGATACTCTATTTCTTCTGACCAGCCTCTTCCGCAATCCGTTGGAAGTACTCTTGCACGCGACCTCGATAACGGGCCGGGACCGCGGTTTCACTCACTCCGGACGACTTCAATAACCCATGCGGATCGAGACGGCTGGAGGGGCTTTGATTGGTATCGGTGCGATAGCTGCCACCCACCGATTGGGACGGCTTGTTGCCGCTGCTGGCGGATGACTGCGGATTACCGCGCGTTGGAATGTTGCCGTACATGCCGATATTCCGGGTGGCGCTGCGACGCGCACTGTAGCCCCCGCCGGATCCCGTTTGTCCGTTCTGTCCTGGCTTACCACCAGGTTTGAAGCCAGCGTCTCTCAGCAACTGGTTCAACGTGTCTCCCATCGATCCTTCGCCCGGCCCAAACTTCAGTCCGTCGCACGCCCCCTCACATTGCTGTCCATTGCCTTTGCACTTCGACATGAACTTCTCGAGGATGTCGGCGGCATTCTTCGCTTCGCGGTGCCCACGTTCGCCTGAGAACTCTCCCAAGCCCAGTTCGGCGTCAGACATCGCCGTTCCCGCCCCGCTCTTTCGTACTTCCTCAACAAAGTCGAGCGAGCTTTTTGCCAGCTTCTGCAGCTTCGGGTCGTCGGTCGGCAATCGCTGGGCGTGCGATTCAATGTCATTCAATAATTGATCGAGATCCTCTCGGTTTCGACGCTGCTCGGACTCCAGTTCACGCATTCGCGCCTTGATCGCGGGGTCGTTGGGATTCTCCTGCTTTTTCAGCGACGCCAGTCGTTCCGCCAGATCCTTCTGTCGATAAACCAGCTCTTCAAATCGATTCTGGTCTTCCAGCAACGGGTAGATCTCGGCGAGTCGTTCGAGCGGATCGTTGACCTGCTCTTTGAACTCATTTCTCTCTTGAGCCAGTTGTTCCTTCAGCTCGTTCAGTTTGCTGGCCGCTTTTCCCGCACTCGGCTTCGATGCAGCTGTCTTCGCCACCTCATCGGCCGATTTCTGGATCTTCTGAGACAACTGCTCCAACTCGTCATTCAACGCCTTGTCGAGGTCATAAGGCAACGTATGCTTGGCCGCTTCGCGAATCGCCTCGGCCTCTTCCGACATTCGCTTGGAGAGCGTTTCCAGTTGCTCTCGTTCCTGTTCGCTCAACTCTCCATCGGCATCTCGCTTTTCGAGTTGCTTCTGCAACGTCTCGATTTCTTCCTGCAATGCTTCCATGCGGCGTTGTGCCTGCTGATACTTCGAGACCAGAGCGTCGACCCCTTCGCGGGCTCGCACCATCCGCTGCAGTTCTTCGTCGGAGATGATCTGGATCACCACGACGGAACTTTCGGACCCTTTCGCCAGGGCCGGATCATTATCTTCCGCCCGCGCAAACAGCTTGATTACATCGCCCGGCTGCAAGCCATAGGCCGACAACGGCAATTCGATGATCTGCTCATGTCGACGCGGCGGCGGGACAGGCAGTTCAATCGACAGCGGCATCGCTCGTGAATCGTTCAAGCTGCGATACAACTGCAGCTTCGTCACGCCGTAATCGTCTTCCGCCGAAATCACCACCGGGATGGTGACAGTCGGTGTCGCGATCGACTGGGCCGGCGGCTCGACAATCCGCACCATCGGGATCTGATCTTCGAGGAGATTGATCGTGCCGCTGAACGAATCTCGCGACTCTTGCCCGGCCACATCCGTTACATTCAGATGAAAGCTGCCTGCCCCCGCAATCGTCCATTCGCCCTGAACTTCATGACTGGTCCCGTCATTGGTCACGGAGGCCAGTGCAATCTTCTCGTGTTTGTCGCCATTCACCAGTTCGATCGAGCCGCTTTTCAAGGGACGATTGCTGATCGCATGCACTTCGACCTTCGATCCCGCCAAGGCCGAGATTCCGCCCTGCGGCAACGGTCCTTCAAAGACGGCGTCACGCGTGTAGGCAGGCGGCGTGATCCGGAACCGCACCGATTCAATCTGCGGGACTGTGATCACTCCCAACTCATAGCGATGACTGCGAGTTGATCGCGATTGCACGAAGTACTTG
>CBIHQO010000090.1:0-12613 GCA_966211735.1 uncultured Schlesneria sp. | reverse complement strand
CATTGATCTGCTGGGGACCGACGACTCAGCAGCGCGCGGATCAACTGCGAACGTTGATGTCCGTCGTGAGATCCGCAGCCGACTTAGACGACTATGTGAAGTACCTCGATGCGGAGGCGGCTAAGTCGGGTCAGGACAGTGCTATCTTACGAAAGGCGATCGGGGTCGTTTATCAGGAGGAGAACGAATTCGCGAAGGCGATACCGCAGTTGCGACTGGCCGCTGATCTGCAACCGAACGACGTGGCAATTCACCGTGCTCTCGTCGCGTGCTACGACGCGATCAACGATCGTCCTGCCGGAACCAGGCAACTGCTGAAGATGATTGATCTGCATCGCAGCGATCTCGCTCTCTATCAGGAACTGGCGGGACGGCTGCAAGGGAACGAGGCCGAAGCGGAACGAGCCGCCACGTCGATCATTGAGGCTTCTCCTAACGAGGCCGACAATCAAGCAGCGATGGCAGAATTGCGGCAAAAGCAGGACCGCTGGGCCGAAGCGATTCCGCACTGGGAACTTGCCGCGGAGTTCCGGAAGCTGGAGCCGAACGGGTTGCTCAAACTGGCCGAAGCTCAATTGCATCAGAAACAATGGGACGCGGCTCGGGCCACTATTCTCAAGCTACGCAAGACGGATTGGCCCGCTCGATTCAACAATGTGCAGTTCCAGGCATCGGCGCTCGAAGCGTTGATACCGAAATAAAGGAGAATGGCCGTCACGTTTGAGGGATTGGAGAGAGATTATCGATTGAGTTCGACCATGGTCTTTGCGTGACTTGCGATCTCCTCTTTCGTAAACCAGGCAGATTTGAAGCGGTGCGACGAATACAAGGAAGCTTGGTCGAAGAAGTGGGGGGATTTGCGTCGTCCGCTGGAGCCAAACGGCATGACGCTGACGCTGCGAACGGGCTCGGCGAATTCAACAACCGACAGATACGAAGCTCCCACGACCGCGAAACGCTGAGGTCGCACCAAGGGAATCTCTGGCGTGGAATAGACAGTATGGATGATACCCAGCGGACCGGGGACTCCCGCGATCGGCAGACTTCGCTCGACGCCGTTCACATAGATTCCGGCACTCTGCACTTCTGACTGGTCGGCAATTCGCTGCAATCGATGTGCTTTTCCCCATGGATGTTTCCAGTCACCATAAAGGCCCTTCAGTTTCTTTGCCGCTATATTCAAAGCCACGAACCATCGCATGCGGTCGGCGTATTCGGCCTTCAAGGTCTCAGCCGGATAGCCAAAGCCGTAGAGTTCCTCGTACCAGGCGACGCATAATGTCGTCTGTGTGTAGTCCACAGACGACTTGCAGTCCCAGTTTGTGAGATGCTCCATCATTGGAGCGACCGCTTTCGCTAGTTCGGCGTCGGTCGTTTGTAGTCGCGCAAAGTCTACTTGCAGGCCGGGCAACTCCGTCAGGGGCCAATAGAGGGTCGTGTCGAAGGCCAGAGCTTGGAGCTGTTCAAAAGTCAGACTTTGTATCTTTCCGAGCAACAGGCGTGACATCTTCGCGCGTCGCATGTCGACATCGTGATCCTCCAGCATGTATTTGGGAAAGTTCTCCGGTCGCGGATCTTCGTCGCGATTGCCCGTGGTGGTGAAGGGGGAGGAATTACAACTTTGCACATAGCCGCACTTGGGGTTGAAGACTTGCGGCAATTGGTCAAACGTGTGCGTCCCCTTCCAGTCGGTGCGAGGGTCGCTGCCGTCAACAGGTTGCATCCAGTCAAATGCGGGATCTCGTATGGGAATGGTTCCGCTGTAGGCGTAAAAGATATTTCCGGACCGATCGGCGTAGACGACATTGAACATGGGGATCGCGCAGTGACTCATCGCGGTCCGCCATTCCGCGTAGTTCGTGGCGAGGGCCATCCCCCATGCCTGGTCGACACGTTTCATGTCGAACAACCCCGCCACCTGGACTGCCAGAAATGTGGCGTAGTTCTCTTTGCTGACGATGGGCCCGTGGTGTGTCTTTCGAAACGTCATCGGACGCTGAACCAGGACACCACCCTGGATGACACCTACTGTTTCCGTCCATTGAACCGCTTCACGATAGGCCCCATCAAACCGGTAGTGAAGTGGTCGAGTGGCATCGTCGAACGTGACTCTCCAGGCATCAGCCACATCGGGACTGTTGACCGTGTATGTCCAGCCGAGATGTTCGTTGTGTCCTATCGTGGGAAACGGATTTCCAAAAAAACAGGCTCCGCTGAAATTCAGCCCCTCATCGCTGCGAACGTGGACTTCGTGAAACTGCCCCATTCCATACCAGGGCTGATGAGGATTCACGAACAGCATGGCCGATCCCGATTGCGTCTTCGTTCCGGCGATCGCCCAGGCATTGGAACCGATCGCTGCCTGGACTTCGGTCGCGAATCCGCCGACAGGGGGACTTGGGATGCTCCAGGCGTCAGTAGCGGTGCTGGTCGCATCAACGTGGTGCTCACGTGACGCGATGGCTTGTGGACCTCGATCAGCAGGACGTTTGACATGAGACCGACGATAAATGAAATCCAAAATCATGTGACGATCCATCGCCAGGACATACCAAGGCTCAAATTGCTTGAGAAGCCGGGGCTTCGTTTCCGGATGCGTCGTCAGGTATCGATTGATGCCGTCTGCATAAGCGGATGCCCTAAGCTGATGTTCGGGCTTCAGTTTTTCAAAATCATCCTTGGATCTTCGGGCGACTTCGAAGCTACGGTTCAAAATATCGCTGGAAATACCGCTCTCACCAACGACTTCGGCATAACGACCGAGCGATCGCACGCACGTGTCTTCCAACTGCCAGAAGTAATCCTCTGCTTGCACGTACCCCATACCGAAGAACGTGTCGGTGTGAGTTTTCCCATGAATATGAGCCACGCCCCATTCATCACGCGTGATGGTGACAGACGCGGTTTCGGCCGCCTCGGACAAAGCGGGTACAGCAGAAAGGAAGATTACGAAAGCCAGCAGTCCGTTCGGTACGCCGGTCACATCCATTAAAGAACAGACACATCTGCCGGCGTTGCGAAATGGCATGGTCGACTTTCGAGATTGTATTTCGGGGGACGCCATGTCGGGGCGTTCCAGTCGCTTTGAATTGTCAGTCGGCATCGGCGAGATATCAATGCCGGCGCTGGCGATGACCTCGCACGCTCATTGGCAAGAACTTAATTGTCAATGGTTTCGAACGCTGCGTCTCGAACAATGGTACGCTCTCTCGTCTCCAGATTGAGTTTCAGTTCTGCTTGATCGTCATTGATGCTCAATGTTGAATCTGATCGCCACCAACAAGAAAGAGAAACAGAGATGACAACTCATGCCGAAGCTGAATCACGAGTCAAGCTTTTATTCTGGATTCACCTGGCAGTGTACTTCGTGGCCATCGCCGGGATGGTGTTTCTGAACTACACGCAAACCCCGGACAAGAAATGGGCACTGTGGGTGGCGTTCGGTTGGGGAGCCGGGATCGTCCTGCATGGGACGCTGTTGTATTTTTCCCAGACTCGTGAAAAGGCGATCGCGCGAACGCTCGTTCGAATGAATCGTCGTAGCAAATGAGGAAGAAGCACGCCGCGCATCGGTTATTCGTCAGCGGTGCAGGGCAGTGATTAGATGTCTTAACCACTGCCGTTCATGCCGACTTCCGCTTCAGGGCTTGGCCGCGACACCGGCCTTTTGTTGGATCGCGGCTAAGATTTCGTTTGCGATGGCTCGCATTCCTTTATCACCCGGATGGGCGGCGACGCCAGCATGATCGATTTTACGTTCTGAAGACGCCGAATTGGACGGATCGCCGCCCAGCTTCGAAATATCGATGAACGTGACCCCTGCGTCGGCACTCGCCTTTCGCATGATGTCATCTTTCGCGGCATTCGCCCAGAACGAACTGCGGACGAAGATGACCGGGTTTCCATTCCTCTTCAACTCGGTCAGGAGCTTTGCAAACGCGGTCGCATACTTCGCTCTCGCCTCGTCTGTCGACAGATCGGGAACATTTTCCCCGATCGCGACGATGATCAGATCGGCCTGGAATGCGAGTTCCGCTTTGTATTCGCCGGCGATATCGAATTTGTCGTGGCCGCGTTCGAAATCGGCGATGTTCCGCACTATCGTCTTCGGTTTCGCTCCCGTCGCCTTGGTGATGTCCGCCGTGACCAGATGAACATAATCTTTGTCTTCCGCACTGGCTGCCATTCCCCAGTTCCCCGTCCAACCGATGCTGGGGGCGGGACCATGCAGCGTAATGCTGTTGCCGAGGAACAAGACCTTCGACGCAGCCAATTTGCCGATCATTGGTTTCGCCGGTGACGGATCGGCTGCCTGAACTGCCAGCAATGGCGACAACAGGAGAATGCCGAATAGAAAGTTTCGCATCATCGATCAAATTCCTTGGTGTGTGACTCGTCCGCTGACGTTACAAACGACCTGCTGCTGACTGTCGCCTTGCTAACAGATGCGTCGACCAATAGTGAACTGTCTTTGCAATGGCAGTAATGACGTTCTTGATCTCGCGTTTTACCGTGAATCGCGGGCCGGCCGGCAGATAGAGGACATCGCCTTCGCGACGAACCATGATGTTTTCGACAATGATCGCGCGCATCAGCCAGACCGCCATCTCTTCGCTTTCGCAACGAACCCCCACCCAGCCTGGTGTCTTGCTGGTGATGACCGGTAGCGATGTCACCAGCTTGATCCCCCGTTCGATCTCCGCCACGACAGCTTCATATTGTTCCGGTTCTGCCAGGGCATCCGCGGATGAGACCGCTTCCAGCAACGTACCGCGATGAGGGGGCCCGCCAGCCAGGGCCAGATCGCAAAAGCTCGTCCAGATGTCGCCCCAGGCCACCCTGCCAGCATCGTCGAATTTCAATGACGCCGTTCCCATCGACGTCGGTTTCACGGTCTCATACTGTCCCTGATATTCGGACGGCAGCATTGAATTGATTCGTCGCTCCAATTCCTGGAGCTCGAACGCGTCCTGCGATGTGATCTCTGTTGTCGCAGTTCTGGCCGTGAGTTCGACCTGGGAACCAATCTCCGCTGTTGTTCCGAATCGATGAGCCTCATCCGATTCTGCGACGTAGTGATTCGACACCAGCAAGTTCACCAAGGCGGGATGGGCCAGCCTTGGCATGGCCAGCTTCACATTGAGCCCATCCACGCGCACGACGTAATCGATTTCCTTGGCGATTCGCTGCAGTGTTTCCTCTTGCGCGATCAGCCAGGGAACAACAATCACATTCTGAACGCCAGACGCCGTCAAAGACTGAATCGCTTCGGGAATGTCAGGCCGTACTTTGTCCAGGAACGAATGTCCAGCACCGGCGAACGGGCTTCCTTCGTGAACCAAATGAGCAAGGCGAGCAAGATCGGCGTTAGCGAGCGGATTCTCGCTGGCTTCGCCAACGATCAGAATGGCCGTTTCTTCCAGCGGCATTCCTGACTGGTTGGCAACATCAAACGCTGTGACGCGCAGCCAACCGCTCCATTCCATCCACGTGAGCGGTGCCGCGATGCGGATCGCCAGGTTCGGCCATTGGCGTTTCGCCAGGTCCAACGTCAGTGCGGTGTCGCCGTTGGTGGAAACAGGCAATAACCCGAGTGGCATGATGACCAACGACTGGTGATCCGCATTCACGAGATCCTGAATCGCCGTCGTCAGTGGAGTCGCGTTTGCATCCGCAGAACAAACAATCACCGGCTGATTGATGCGTCGCCCCAACTCCGCCGCTAGATCGGACGATTGCTGCGAGCCCCACCGGGCACCGATCTCGCGAGGAATCAATAGCGTTGCGGTGTGTGAAGACATGGCCATGAAAGGAGAATATTCGTGATTGGGAGGGCGAGGTTCCTGCCGAGCCTCGCATGTTTTTGTGAGTCCACCGACACGCGCGGTTCGGCAGGAGCCGCGCCCTCCCAACAAAAAGTCCTAACTTAGCGACTGAATGCAGCAACAATCAGCGCCAGGCAAACTGCCGTGGAATCGCGGCACCAACAATTTCGGGGCGAACCACCGCCCAGAAGTCGCGGACCTTCGCCTTTGCAGTCGCAGTTTCAGTCGCGACAACTTTATAGATCAACCCCGCATCATGCGGCAGTCGGCTCGCGCCTGCCGCCCAACCTTCCTCCTCGTTGAAAGCGGCCGGAACCTGTTCAAAGATGCGATCGGCGTGATCCTTCGGCGTCAGCAGGACGACGTTGCCGAAGACATCGTAGTTCCCCATCACACCGACCTGCTGAACGGGCGACTCGTGCGGTCGCACAACAAACTTTTCGGTAAACAGGGGTGATTCATCTGGACGCTTGGCCCGAATCAGCGATGAGAACAGATCGTACTGAAAGATTTCTCCGTCGCCGTGATACTTTCGCCCCGCCATCAGGATCTCGGAGTACAGCAGCGTGGCGGAAGGATCGATGACGATGTCGGTCCGGGAAAGAAACCGCGTGTGTTTGTGAGGAATCATCGGGTCCGGCAGGTATTCGAGATACGCGTCCTTCTGCAGCACGATCGTCTGGTCCTGCGCAGCGTAGTTCGCATCCATCTCGTGGATCTTCGTCGCCGACTGGGTCGTGATGTGGGCCTGCGCCCCCTCTTCGACCTTGACCACGACAGTGTTCCGATCCCCCTGCAGGATCGCGCCGGCGTTCGAGATGATGAACACGCACGGCATCGCGGGCATCTGCTCGTCCCAGTAGATCGCCTTATGAACGATCAGAGGGGCACGACGATAAAGGTCGGCGAGGATCGTGCGCTCGCCGCGCCGCTGGAATCCCAGCCGCAATTCCGCCACCTTCCCGAATGAGCCGGTGGGCAATTGCTTCGGTTCATCAAGATACGGTGCCAATTCGGGCAAGAGGTGCTGCGGTGTCATTTCGTGGGGGCTGACAGTTCGAGGTCGAAGAGACAGTTCTCGCGCAGCATTTGTGCCAGTTCGGTAAGACCTTCACCCGTCTTGCAGTTGGTGAACAGGAACGGTTTCTTGCCGCGCATCATCCGCGAATCGCGATCCATTACTTCCAGGCTGGCTCCGACATACGGGGCCAGATCGGTCTTGTTGATGACGAGGATATCCGACTGCGTGATGCCGGGGCCATTCTTGCGAGGAATCTTATCGCCCGCCGCGACATCAATCACGTAGATGAAGAAGTCCACCAGTGCCGGACTGAAAGTCAGCGTCAGGTTATCACCGCCGGACTCGATCATCACCAGATCCGTTTCGGGAAACCGCGACTCCATGTCTTCGACGGCCGCCAGGTTCATGCTGGGGTCTTCGCGGATTGCGGTGTGCGGGCAGGCCCCCGTCTCGACACCAATGATCCGTTCTTCCAGCAGAATTCCCTTCAGCGTGCGCTGCACATGCTTGGCATCTTCCGTCGTTACGATGTCGTTGGTGATGATCAGGATGCGCACACCCATCTTGATCAGCATTGGGGTCAGTGCTTCAATCAGAGCCGTTTTCCCCGACCCCACGGGGCCGCCAATTCCGATCCGCGTAATTTTCTTCATGGATTCGTCTCCGACCTTCTTCAATTCATAAACATGCGAATTCGCGATTTGACATGTGTCGCGGCGAGGATGTCCAGTACAGGTGAGAACGTCGACATGTCGTCGAGTTGAGCCTTGGCGACTCGATGGTACGCTTCCTGCGCCGACTGATTGATTTCAAATAAAATCGACTGAGTATCGAGGTAACTGATCTTCATCAGCCGCAAGGCTGCTCCGAGCATCATCGAGGCCACGCCATATTGCTGAACCGCAAACGTGTCTTCTTCGGTCAGACCCAACGCCGAGAACACCAACGCCTGCGCCACGGGATAGGTTCCGGGAGATTCGTTCTGCTTGATGGCTGCCAACCAGTCGCTCGCCAACGGCGGATCGGGAAGCACTTGTATGGCCATTTCCCCCAGCTTGCGGCCCATTCGCACGGTCATTGTCCGCATCTCTTCGTTAAGCTTGCGACAATAGACTGCCTGATCCGCTGCAATCACGCGACTCAGATCCTTCGCCTGTGCGCCGCGATGTGCTTCCAGCAGAGCGATTCCGTCGCCGGTCGCGGCCTGCTCGGCTGCCGTCCGCACGAATTGCCTCAGAGTCGCCAGATCATGGACGACATGTTCCTGAACAGCGGATTCCAGCCCGTTCGAGAACGAGAATGCGCCGACAGGCAGCATTGAGTCGCCAAACTGCAGGGCTCGCATGAGCTCAGGAATGCTCGTCACGGAAATCGAAACTCCGGTCGCTGACTGCGAGGATGGCGAAGAGTCAGTTGCCTTGCACGTATTGCTGACTGTGAGAATGCGGCGTCGAATTGGCCCCGCCGAACAGGCGTCGCGCCTCGTGCGGTGCCAGATACGGAATGACTTCCGTCCCTGGCACAAAGTCGTACGTGATTCCCGTGAACGCGTGTGTCTTCATCACCGAGGCCATTACCTGTCGGGCCACCGTCAGCGGAACAAAGACTTTGGATCCCTTCACGACCGCCGGCCAATGCTGATTGCCAAGTGCATGCCCCAGTTCAAAGCAGGTCTGCGCAATCGCGCCACCCTGCTGCTCGAGAAGCGGGGAAAAATCGATGACCAGGACATCCTGCAACGTGATCCGAGCGACGACAGCCTTGCGCGTCGCCGTGTCCCAAACCAGAATATCACCATTCCGCAAATGAGTATTGCGCTCAAGTGACAGCGCCAGTTCCAACCCCTGTGCGGTGGTCGTCCGAAATCTATTCTTCTGAGCCTGCCACTGATCAAGATCGAGATAGTCGAATGCGGCATCCGCCAACTCTGTCTTCCAAGCATCGTCGGTGGCGTTCCCGACGATCGTCTCCACAATAATCACATCGTTCTCCGGTCTAGGCACACGAATTCCAGATCTGATTCTGGAGGGCCTCTGTTCTCGACTTCGAATAGCCATTCACCGAGGTCAGTGTTCGTGGTGAATCAACTGAAAAAATAGAGTTGATTCAGCGCTATTGTCTTCGGGGCGCGTGCCGTGGCATGAACGCCATCCACAGTCACCGCAAACGTCTGCGGGTTCACCTGAATGTCGGCCAGGGTCGAATTCCGGACCATGTCGCGTTTTGTGACTGTTCGCGTCCCATAGACCGGCATCACCATTCGCTGCAAATCATATTTCTTGGCAATGTCCAAATCGTAGGCCGCCCGTGAAACGAACGTGGCGCACGTCTTGGAGAGTGCGGTCCCGAAGGCACCGAACATGGGCCGGTAGAATACCGGTTGTGGCGTCGGCAATGAGGCATTGGGGTCTCCCATGCAGGCCCAGTTGATCATTCCTCCCTTGATGATCATCTTCGGTTTCGCCCCGAAGAAGGCCGGTTCCCACAGCACAAGATCCGCCATCTTACCTGGCGAGATCGAGCCGATAATATGTCCGACACCCTGAGCAATGGCAGGATTAATTGTCACTTTGGAAATGAATCGCAGCACGCGGAAGTTGTCGTTCCCGGGAGCGTCTTCCGGCAACTTGCCGCGGGCCTTCTTCATCGAATCGGCCGTCTGAATCGTGCGAATCCAGTTTTCGCCCACGCGGCCCATTGCCTGTGAGTCGCTGGTGATCATGGAAAGGATCCCCATGTCGTGCAGCACGCTTTCGGCAGCGATGGTTTCGGCTCGGACGCGACTTTCCGAGAACGCCACGTCTGACGGAATCTTCGGGTTCAGATTGTGGCAGACCATGATCATGTCGAACAATTCAGCAACCGAGTTCACACCATAAGGGAGCGTGGGGTTGGTCGAACTGGGCAACACATTCGGTTCACCGGCAATCTTGATGATGTCGGGAGCATGTCCCCCGCCGGCACCCTCGGTGTGATAGGTGTGGATTGTCCGACCATCGATGGCCGCAATCGTATCCTCGACATAGCCTGATTCGTTCAACGTGTCGGTGTGGATTGCCACTTGAACATCGTATTCCTCGGCCACTTCCAAGGCACGACGAATCGCAGCGGGAGTTGATCCCCAGTCTTCATGAATCTTGAAGCCCGTCGCGCCGGCCAGAACTTGTTCGACCAGCGGTTCGCGACCGGACGAATTTCCTTTCCCCAGCAGACCGAAATTGATCGGCAGTCCTTCGATGGCCCGGAACATCATTTCCAGGTTCCACGGCCCGGACGTGATGGTCGTCCCATTGGTGCCGTCGGTTGGGCCAATCCCGCCCCCCCAGAATGTCGTGATGCCGTTGCTGAGGGCCGTCTCAACCTGCTGCGGGCAGATCATATGGATATGAGAATCCATGCCGCCGGGGGTGACAATCAGGTGCTCACCACTGATGGCGTCCGTTGCTGGACCAACTGCTAACCCGGGCGTCACCTCGGCCATTGTATTGGGATTGCCAGCCTTACCAACGCCGACGATCTTTCCTGCCTTGATCCCAATGTCGGCTTTGATGACCCCCAGATACGGATCCAGGATCGTGGCGTTGGTAATCACCAGATCCAACGCGCCGGCGGCACTGGTGAGGGTATTGTCCATCCCCATGCCGTCTCGCAGCGTCTTACCGCCGCCGTAGACCGCCTCATCACCGTAAGTGCGTAGATCCTTTTCGATCTCAATATACAGGTCGCTATCTGCGAGCCGGATCTTGTCTCCCGTCGTGGGACCGAACAGATCCGAGTATTCCTTGCGGGACATTCTGGACATGGCTGTGGCTCCTCTGGCCCGACGTTACTTCTTCGACGATTTCTTCGATTTGAACCCGAGCTCTTCGGCACGCTTGATTGATTCGCCATAGTTGGGTCGATAGGTCGAATCGCTACCACCGGTCCAACCATCGACTAGATTGGAGAACCCGTAGATCCGCTGCTTCCCGGCCATGGCAACCAGCGTCACTTCTCTCTCGTCTCCGGGTTCAAATCGCACGCCCGTGGTCGCGGGAACATCAAGTCGCTTGCCGAACGCCGCGGCGCGGTCGAACTCCAACGCGCGATTCACTTCGAAGAAGTGAAAGTGCGATCCGATCTGGATCGGCCGATCGCCCGTGTTGCGAACCTTCAGCGTCACAGTCGGACGCCCCGCGTTGATTTCGATATCGCCCTCTCCCAGCACCAGCCCACCGACAGGGGTCTTCTTCTCAACCGGGGCTTCTTTTGGCGTGTCTTTCTTAGCCATTGGAATTCTCCTCTGGTTAGTGGATGGGGTCGTGAACCGTAATCAGCCGGCTGCCGTCCGTAAAAACGGCTTCGAGTTGGACATAGGGAATCATTTCGGCGACCCCTTCCATCACGTCTTCGCGCGTCAAAACGTGTGCTGCCGTGTCCATGACTTCTTCGAGAGTTTTTCCTTCGCGAGCTCCATCCATGGCTGCGGCACAAATGATGGCCATCGATTCAGGGTGGTTCAGCTTCAATCCCTTTGCTTTTCGCTTCAGCGCAATCTCGGACAGCGAATAGATCAGGATCTTTTCCATTTCCCGCGGCGTCAGGTGCATTCTATTTCTCCAGTGCAGTCGCAGGCCCACGTTGTCGCGAAACGCTTCGGCCAGACGAATGGGGTTCTACATTCAATGCTGTTGTTTTTCTGCCTGCAGCACAGCGTAGCGGCAGCATCTTGGCAATCGTGTTGGATGAAAACAAGAGTGTTACAGGTGTGGCCAAAGACCGGCCTCATCACCCTGGGTCGTTTGACGATTGAGCTCCATACAACTTTCGATCCAGCTTATCCATGCCGATCACAGCCCAGCACGCAATGACGAACGGTGCGGTCAGCGTTGGCAGCCCGATCACCGGGAAGATCTCGGTCACGGGCACGGACAAAATCACTGCGAACAATGGCAGCGTCACTGATCGCCGATACAGCGCCATCGCCATCGCCGCGAGTGCCGCGTTATATCCATAGATTCCCAGGGACAGATTTGGTTCAGGCGCCGCATGCGACAGTCCCGTCAACAGTCCCACCAGCGAGCCAACGAGTGCCCACACGGCACCACGCCACGAGCGAAGCAGAATCCCGACAATGAACAACATTCCTGTCAGCACATTCGCCTGGAACATCACTTCACTGACACCGCGCACCACAGCCGCAGCGATATCTAAAGTCCCTTCCGGTTCGGCTGGGTGGACGACGGGTGGAATGCTGAACTCCTGTGCCATGAAGAGCGCGACCCACGTGGTCACGACAAACGGCGTGGTATACGTGGGGAATGGGACGCGACGACGCATTTCTCGCGTCAACATTGTCGACACCGCCGCGCCGACGATGACCAGCGCGAACGTCAAGAATTGGGGCTGATAACGAAATATCATCGCGATCCCCACCAGGCTCGCGTTGAAGCCGTAGATCCCGTCGCGAATTTCCTTTTCGTCATATTTCAGCAGCATCGCGGTCAACGTGCCGACCAGTGCTCCCAATGCGGCACCGGCCGCCGTGACCGGGGAAACAATCGCAATGCCAGTCAGAAAGAACGCCCCGGTCCACGGGCTGTCCTGAAACATGATCTGACCCATCCCTGTCAGCGGAGCCAACCAGGGTGGCACGTTCGTCTTCGGCTGTAGTTCAGGAACGGTGATCGAATCGGCTGTCACCAGGATCTCCTAGTATTCCCAGAAAGTGAGGATCGAAGCGCCGCAGAGTGACTGCAGAAGTGATTGAGTCACATTACATCGAATT
>CBIHQO010000089.1:0-12629 GCA_966211735.1 uncultured Schlesneria sp. | reverse complement strand
ATTCAGCTTCTTTCGGATAGAAGTGAAAGATCACTGTATCGGCATGCAGAGTGACACCCCCGCGCTTGAAGAGTTCAACATCAGCGGCGCGTCGATCCCCCCCCTGCCAAGTCATATAGAGGCGCTGCTCGCCCGCACCGCCGGCGGCATATCGAACGGTCGGGCTGGCGTCGGTAAGCTTCGATGCATAGGCCAGCCGTCCATCGGGCAAGAGCGCCCCCAGTTCGATACCGAAAAACTGCAGTTGCTTGGCGTACTCATCAACACCCGCCCGGTCTCCGAACCGAACGAACCAGCGTTGTTCGCGAGGCATGCCCCCAGTGCCTGGTCCGACCCCCAAACCCTTTTTCCCGGTCCCTTTCGCGCTCCCGGTCTTGCCGGTGTTTTGCACGCCGGTCTCGAACTGCTGTTGCACCTGTTGGGTGGCCGATTCGGATAGTTCAACGACCGTCTCCAATGCTTCGGCAATTTCAGTCTGGTCCGCAGGTATTTCGGCGGGTGATGCGTCATGCACTTCAGGTTCTGGAGAATCGACACGCAAAGTTTCGTCTGGTGACCCATCTTCGAAACCACCAGGAACCTCAATCAGTTCGACTGGAGCGGCTGTGGTTGGTGCGGGCAGACGATTCGTAATCCACACCGCGACGACGCAAAAGCACAAACCTGCCGCACCCAGAAACAGCGCGATCGTCCACGAACTGACTCGATCATACAACGTATCGCGCAATACGGGTGCCGCACGAGATCGAACCTTAACCGACATCACTGCACGACCGTTATTCGCTAGGGTTTGGGTTTCAATTGAGTACGATCGTCGCGTTCATCGTAGGGGCGGACTTTCAGATACCAATCAGTCCAACCCTTCGTCGATGCTTTCTGCCACGCGGCCACATGTTTCGCACGCTGATTATCTGTCGCCTCATCAGCCAATCCTTCGACGGGATCGGTCGGCAGACTGCAGCCAGTTGGACGTCGGCTGAGAATGCACAGGCCAACACTGGCTTCGCGCGCGACCGACTCATCGCCGTCCGAAAGACCTCGGATCAGGTACGGCGCGACCGTGATATTCCCCGTCCGCCCCAAAGCCCACATCGCTGTCCGTCGTACTTCAACTCGCTTGTCGGCAGCCAGTCGCTTGAGGCGATCCACCTGACCGATCAGTTGTTCCGGGTTGTCCAGTTGAATCGCTTCGACGACCGCTTCCTGAGCGGCTTCGACTTCCGCCCCAGACGACTTTTCTAACTCTGTCAGCAGTCCATCCACTGCGCCATGAATTTTTCGCTTGGTGACTTCACCCTCTTTCACTTTGATCGCATCCAGGTTGTCCGGCAGGCCGCGGCCTCCCACCAGCAGACCGCCTCCAATGACAACGGGCCGAACCTTGGGTGCTCTGTTGATGATGCCCGCCGTGGCCTTCGTCAGGAACAGAATTGTCAACGCCGTTGCCGGTGACGCACCGCAACTATCGCTCCAACTGCCGTCGTTTAACTGCCTGCGCAATAGTTCGTCTGCTCCTTCGTCGTACCAATCGTGAGTCTTCATTTTTTCGACATCGAGCAACGCGCCCATGCGCTCGACGCCGTAGAAATAGTAGTTGCCATAAGACGCCAACGCTGCAGGCTCTGCAAAGTGATCTGCGGTCCAATTCATGCCGTCCTTGATCGCTTTGTCGAAGGCCGCAGCCGACATCGTCGCATTTGCTTTTGCCTTGGCCTTCGCCTTCTTTTCTTTATCATCCACTATTCGTTCCAGCACTCCGAATCTTTTGGTGCTGACAGGTGCCGTCGCCGGTTCCGGTCGCAAACCTTCGTCGAATGCGGTGTCGCGGAATAGGACGTGACGAATGACCAGCAACGAACCTGTCCCCGCGACAGTCATCGTTGGCAGCACGTCGTTACTACCTCCTCCGAGCCTTGGATCTGCCGGGTGATAGCCAAACCCGCCGTCACGCCGCTGCGTCATCAACAACCATTTCCCCGCGCGCTCCCAGGTTTCAATCGGAATCTCGACATCGGCACGGGCCGCGGCCCACAGTCCCAGGATGGCATACTGCGTGATACTCGTGTCACCAAACTCCGCTCCGCCAATCTCGATCTGGTAGTACCACGCACCGTGTGGACGCTGCCGGCCAATCAAGAACTGAGCAATCATTTCCAACTGCGGCTTATATTTTTCGCGGTCAGCCGCCTCGAGCAGCATCGCATCGACGCCTGCCTCGTAGTTGTAGTGACTTCCAGGGAGATAACCGGTCGGGCGGCATTTAGCGACCACTTCCTGAACACATTTTTCAATGTCGGGATGCTCTTTGTCGATGCCGGATTTGATCAGGCTGTAACACGCCAGGCTGCCCGCAGCCGAACTTTTGCTCTGGCTGAGCAGGAACTTTTTGGCGCGCTCGACGGCCTGATCGATTTTCGCAACATCAGCCGCAAAAACGTCGGTCACCGAAATCACCAGGATTCCGATGAGAGCGGCAACGCTAAGTCTGATCCCTGGCGGGGAACGGAACATTCTCGAATCCATCCCGATGGTGGTCCAGAACTGCAACGACCTGTGTCATGATCGTAGCGCCGCGAAGGGCCATCCGTCAATTCGCGAATGCTAAGGTTTCGCACTGATATCGCAACGACATAAAAACTGTCCACAACCAGGGCAACCGCTTCCATACTTCTGACGCACGGCCGCCTCCAGGTCGACTCCGGCAACATTGGCGATGGTCGCCAGCCAGGCCAACACGTCTGCGAACTCCAGCGTCAGTGCCTGATGATCACCCTCCCGCAGTGCCGCCGATAACTCGCCGACTTCTTCCATCAGCCACATGAACGTTCCTTCGACGCCACGAGCCTCGTCTTTGGCTCCATACATCTGGCGAATCAGGGATTGCAGGTCTCGCAACGACAAGGGTGCTGGTTCGGTCATGGTTTCTCGTGAAATTTAGATGAAAAATCGCATCAATTCGGATTCAGATAGTACCACCAAAGTGCCGCGACTTCGCGCAGTATGGACCATTCCTGGTTGTACATCCGATTCGAATCGACGGCGGGTACTGTCCAGACTTCCCACCCCGATCGCCGAAAGCAAAGCTTGATTCGAGGGAGGTGATAGAAGTTACTGACCGTCAGTATTCTTGGCTGTGACGAACGTCCTTGGTATCGCTCGACAAGATTGTGAACAGTCGCCTGAGTATTCAGCCCGTCACGATCCATTTCGATCGCCTCGGCAGGAACGCCCAGTTCCATGGCCAGGTTCCGCATCGCTTCGGTTTCATGAACGTCACCGTCGCCGGGCCCGCCTGAAAAAAGCAGGCGATCGGCAAATCCGGCGTGGTAGAGTTCGACCCCCCTCGCCACTCGATCCCCCAATGCCATCGACGGTCGGCCACTCGCCAGAGCGCGACACCCGAACACGACGATCAAGTCAGCGGGGCGTCGATAGTCGGTCAATCCGAAGCAGTACATCTGAGCCAGCGGGAACAACAACGCGGACAACGTGACCGTCGAAATCATTGCCACGCGGTCCAACAGAAATAGGGCTTTGGCGCGGGTTCGGAATAGCACTCCCCACAGGATGAATGCCAGAACACCCACAACCACCGCAGAGAGAGGCACGAACGCTCGCGACTGTACGACGTGCGCCGTGACCAGGCGGTGAAAGGTCCACCAGTTAAAAGCGGCTGCAGAGATCAGCAAGGCCAGCAGAGGTCCCAGCCCCCATCCGCGTAGCGGGGCAAAGCGAGGTCGCACCGCAAACGCGGTCAAGGCGATTCCTGCAAGCAACATCAGCGACTTGTTGAGCGTTCGGTTAGCGAACCTCAGATCAATCCACCACAAGTTGGCATCGAAGCCGGGATTTCGTAGTTCTCCCAGTACGTTCAGCAACGCGAACGTCCCGAGCAACAATGCCAGCCCACGAGCGGCCGCGAATGCAATCCTGAATCGACGTGACGGTAACGGGACGGTCGAAACCGGGCTTGGTTCGTTTGTCACAACCTGGCTGTTTGTCGATGTGTCCAAGTCTACAAGCCCGTTCGCAGGCGACGCTATTAGGATTCCCCGTCGTACTTGATCAAACTGAACACGTCGCAGCCTTTGAGGCGTTCGCGGCCATTCAGAAATGTCAGTTCGACCAGGAAGCCGCTGCCGACCACCTCAGCTCCGCACTGTTCGGCTAGTTGCTTGCAAGCACCAATGGTGCCGCCGGTCGCAAGCAAGTCATCGATCAACAGGACGCGACTGCCGTCCGGCAGGGCATCAATGTGCATCTCCAGCGTGTCGGTCCCATACTCCAGTTCATACTCAAATCGATGTTTATCGAAGGGGAGCTTTCCGGGTTTGCGAACGGGAACGAAGGCGATTCCCAGTTCCAGAGCCAGCGGAGCCCCAAACAGGAACCCGCGCGATTCCGCGGCCAGGATCGCCGTCGGCTTCATCGCACTGAAATGGTCCGCGAACTGACGAATCGAGTAACGAAAAGCGGCCGGATGAGACAGCAGCGGGGTGATATCCCGAAAGAGAATCCCCGGCTTGGGAAAGTCCGGTACGTTGCGAATGTAGTCTTTAAGGTTCAACTGCAGTTCCTTGGCATGAAAGGAGCGGGCACGTGATCAACCTGCCCGCTCAGTTTTCAGATCTCAATTCGCAACGACGCGAACTTTCACGTCATCAATCAGAGATTTCCATCCGAGCGAGACGACCACCACGGCAAGCTGACGCCACCATCCACCGTGATCGTGCTGCCCGTCATGTAGTCCGCATCACTGCTGGAAATGAACGCGACACTCTTCCCAATTTCGTCGGGGCGGCCCAATCGCTTCCAAGGGAGCTTGGCTCCACCTGCGGCGAGTTGTTCCTCGGTGAAGAACTTTCGCTCACCTGGCGTATCGATCCAGCCTGGGTGAACAATGTTGACGCGGATGCGGTGCTCAGCCAGTTCGATCGCAGCTGTTCTTGCCATATGATCGATCGCTGCTTTCGCCATGTTGTAAGCCATCGCGGTCGGGATCGGAATCACCGCGTGCGGCGAACTGATGATGACGATCGAGCCCCCGTTGCCCTGCTTGACCATCTGCATCGCGGCAGCCCGCATCCCGTAGAAAGCGCCCCACATTCCCACGTCGATGGTTCGCTTAAAGCCTTCGAGGTCCGCTTCCAGCATCAATTGGCGATCGCTGTAGACCGCGTTGGAAACGAACAGATCCAGGCTGCCGAAGGCGGCGGCGGTTTCCGCCACCATCGCTTCGACACGTTCGCGGCTGGCAACGTCGCCCTGCAGGGTGATCGCTTTCACGCCGAAGCTACGGGCTTCCTCGGCAACCACTTCCGCTTCCCCCGCGTGGGAGAAATAGTTGATCGCAACGTTCGCACCGGCCCGAGCCATCTCGATGGCACAACCCTTGCCAATTCCGCGCGAAGACCCCGTCACCAGCGCGTTCCGACCTTTCAAATCCATTGCTTGTCCTTCCCGTCGCCTCGGCCAACAAGAAAACCCGGCTTGACCGACAAGCCGGGTTTAATGATTCATCCACAAACAGTTCGCACCAGATCAGGCCGAGAAACTGCTGCCACAGCCACACGACTTGACGACGTTCGGATTGTTGAATTTGAAGCCGCGTTGATTCAGTTCGTCCATAAAATCGAGCGTCGTACCATCAAGGTACAGCGAGCTCTTCTTATCGACGGCGACCTTGATCCCGTGCTGATCACTGACGGAATCCTTCGCGGAATCGGTCGTGGTGTCGAAGCCCAGTGAGTATTGGAAGCCGCTGCAACCGCCAGCCGCCACGCCAATCCGCAGAACGGAGGTTTCAGGAAGCTTCTGCTCGGTCATGACGCGCTTGATTTCGCCAGCGGCCTTTTCGGTCAACATGATAGACATTGAAACATCTCCTCTTCGATGGGGGCACAGGGACAACTGTGTCCGCTGCAGCAGTACGGGGGATTATACGCGAAGCCAGCTAAAAACAACAACGGCCCTCGCCGTATGAGAGTGACTACCCGAATTATTCGTCGACTTAACAGAGAAACTGGCAGAATTAGACCGGAGTTTGAGGATAACCCTCGAAATCGCCGTCAGCCAGCGAATTGAACTCATTGGCTGGACATGCTTTCGGATTAAATGACCACTTGTGGGAAACCTGCCATTCCAGTGAGGGCAACAGTCCATTGACCCGCCAATCCCGCGCCGACCGGAAGTCAGCGAGATACCGCTTGCAAGAGATCCCATTCTCCTGCGACGACACCAGATCGCATTTTGAGTCGTGAATCCACACAACGCCGGGCCAACTGATAGGATCAGGCCTGTCTTTGTCCATTTACAGAGACTTCAGCAACAATTCCGCTCTGGGAACCGGCAATGCGCCCTCTTTCACTACGAATCTCGTGGATTTCCCCTCAGTCGATATACCTGGGGCTCACCCTTGTGGTGCTCGCTCTGGCGACGAGCGGTGGCTGTGGCACCAAGCCCCCCACATCCTCCATGACCGGCGCTCAGGCGTCCGATTCGGCAGCCAAATCCGCATCCACAATCACCGATGCGACTGAGGGCACTGTTCAAACCCAGTCAACTGCGCCCGAACCCAAGGCCGCGACACCGGCTGTCGCCACGAAGTCACAGGCGACCAATGTCGGAAGGCCTGCCGCAGATCCGATCACTAAGCCCCCAGTCAAACCGTCGCTGGAACAAATTGCCAAATGGGGCCTGATCGACTTCGAACCGCTGCAGCTCCTGGCCTGTTACGACGGGTTCGGCGACGGCTTCCTGCAGGCGATGGCCGTCAGTCCTGACGGAAAGCAATTCGTGGTGGGTGGGGCCAAACTAACACTCTGGAAAACTGGTGAGGCGCAGCCCGGCGCGGATCTGCTGGCGGATGTCAAACCCGACTATTTGGAACGCCCGATCCGATCGGTCGCGATCTCGCCCGACGGCGCTCGTCTCGCTGCCGGTGACGATAAAGGTTGGCTGCATATCTGGTCACTGTCGAATCCCAACGACGTGACCGTCGTTCGCGCTCACGACAGTCATCTGACCGAAATGGCTTTTTCACCGGACTCACAAACGCTCGCCACTACGAGTTATTCAGGCGAAGTCCGTTTGTGGAATGCGCTAGATGGCAAGAAAGTGAAAGCCTTGAAGGTCGCCGATCAAGAAGTGAAGGGTTTGGCATTTATGTCCAGCACCCGACTCGCGGCTGCCAGTAAGGAAGTCAGCGTCTGGAACATCGAAAGCGGCACGAAAGAGACCGCATTGACCACCGGCTACGTCCGCGGTCCCGCCCTTGGTATTTCGCATGACCTGCGGTGGCTCGCCTTTAACGACGCCGAATCCAAGACCTGTCTGTGGGACGTCGAAAACTCCACGCCCACCGACATCGTCTTTCAGGACGCCGCTGGTCTGATCGATTTCTCAGACGACGGCAAGTGGATCGCCACCTATTCGGGCGATTCCAACATTCGCATCGTCGACGCGAAGACGGGAAAAACCGTTCAAGTCATCGATGCCGACGGCGGTCGCACCGTAGCCATCAGTTGGATCCCCGGAACCCACGCGTTGCTCATCGCCTCGGAACTTGGACGAGTCCGCATTTGGGGGACCACCGAGACCGCCAAGACAATCGGCATCGAGCCGCTGGAACTGCCAGCGGTCGGACCGCTCGCTACGGATTCTCACAAGTCGATGACACCGGCCCAGCTCCAAAAGATGATCGACCTGCGTTCGCTGCCAAGATTGCCTGGTGCAGTCCAGCAATGGTGCGACTTTGGGATGTGTGCCTACAACGCCCCCACCACTGAGCAAGATGCCATTCCGTTCTATCGCTATATCCTTGGAAAAGCGGGTTGGACGGAAGCCGCGACCCCCGCGCAAGGCGGATTCGTCTTTCGCAAAGCGGGCTGCGAACTGAACCTCGCCTTCAATGCGGCACCACCAGCTCCCGGGCAAGTGCCTGGTTTGCAAGTCAGCCTGCACTTCGCTGGCAACTACAACGTCGGCTGGCTCCCCAAAATCGCGGAGATCGATTCCAAGGGGAACTGGGCTTCGTTTTCGTCCACTTCGTATCGAACTAAGGAAGACCTCACCAGCGTCGAGACCTCTGTTTTGAAGCAGTTCCATGAAGCAGGCTGGGCCGCCTACACGAGGCTAATCTCTGCGGGCAATGAAGAACCCAACGTCCGCAGGATCTCAATGTTGCAGGGAGGCAGCGATCTGACGATTTCGATCGGCTATCCGGCAGATTCGACCAAAGAACTCGTCGTGCAGACCAACATCAGCGTGTCGAACAAGTCCTTACCCATTCCACCTGACGCCGGCTGGATTGAATTCGATCGCTCGACGAACTTGCTGCTCGTCGCCAATACCAAAATGGATCTGAAGCAAACGACAGCGTTCTTCGACACCGAAATGGCGGCCGCCGGTTGGCTGTCTCGAGAAGCTGGCCGTCAATTCAAGGATGACAAAGCGTGGTTGCCGTACATCCGCGGACAACAGGATGTCCTCATCCGGCTTGTCGCTCTCCCCGAAGGCAAAACACGCATCCTGGTCGGCGATGTCGAACGCTCGTCGTGGCAATTGAAGAAGCCGGATTCCCCCGATAAGAAAAAAGAAAAGCCCGGCATCGAGGCCGCCGATTTCACGTTGCCCAAGGGAGCCGCCGCCGTCAAGTACGATGTCGACCAGAAGCAGATCGAATACGAACTGTCCGGATCAACCCCCGCGAAGCTGGGCGACCAATTTGTCGAGCAGTTGGAAGCGCTGAAGTGGACTCGCGAAAAGTCCGGCGTGATCAGCGACGAGTACGTCTTCATCACGTTCACCAAAGACCGGAGCGAAGTCCAGTTGCGCGCTCGCGCCGAACCCCAAAAAGCGACCGCAGTCATCAGCGGCGACGGCCTCCTCTGGACCAAGCCACTACCCACCGCCCCCGTCCGAATCTCCTACGCCACGTGGCTTCGCCGTGAACACAAAGACGCCTCGCTGGACCACCTGAAAGAATTCACCGAAGAGATGCGTCAGATCCCGGCCGCAGGCAAGAGCAGCAAGTAGTCCGTTTCCGCACGCCGAAACAACTCACGCCATTCTTTCGCCGAACGCCACCCCCCGATAGAATCTCAGTCACTCGCCCCCGTAGCTCAGCTGGATAGAGCGGAGCTTTCCTAAAGCTCAGGTCGCAGGTTCGACTCCTGCCGGGGGTATCTTTTGCTTTGCGTGCGTTCGCGGCTTTTCGCGTACCCCTTGGAAACAAGGGGTTTTTCGTTGTCGTGAGGGTCGGTCTGCGAGTCGCCACCTGTCGCAACGGGAGTACGCTGCGTCAAAATCTGCGCTAAAATCGCTTTGTCGAAGTCGGAGTCCCTCACTTGGAGGTAGTTTTCCATTGCTACCTTCGGCGTGTTCCCCATCCATGCGGTAACGACGTGAACCATTTGCATCGTCAGCGCCAAGGATTCTTCGATGGTCGCTTTCTTTCGCTTTGTGCGCAGCCAACTACCGCTCCCATTACCGCCCACAATGCCCCCCAACCCCTGCGCGTTTTTGCCAAAAGCAACAGTGCATCAGTCTTTTAAAATTGTTCAGGCACTATTGTAGTCGGCCTTGAGTCAACAGTCATGGCGAGTTGTCGTGGCGTCAAAATCGGGATGGCAGAAGTGCTGGAATCAAACGCTTATAGCGGGGTGCGCTAGCAGGCAGGCAGGCACGATCTGCGGAATTCTGTAGTAACGTTCATCCGTAGGTTCTGGATCAGCCAAAATGCCGCATTCGTCCTCCAATCCATCACAACCTCAGATTTCAGCTGAACGAGATTGACCGAGAGGTGGGCCCAATCCACCTCCGCATCGTGATTGACGAAGAAGATGCGATTGGAAATTTGTTTGGGCGATGGATTAAGTCGTACCACTAATCCGCACGGAAGGCATACCCGTGCCCGGCCTTCATGCAGATTCTGCCGTTCGACAGCATGCCATTTTAAGAAGGCCATCAAAAATGTTGGTGTGCGGCACTACTAGCAGCGATGTCGCAGTTTAATCCACATGCATTTGAGAATTAATGCAATTCGCATCTGTCTGTCGTTCGATAAGACACTGGGAAACTTCGCTCATAGGGCACAAAACGCGATGACGGAAACCAAAGATATTGTCCGTCAGTGGACCTTGCTGCGAATCCTCTCGGCACGCCGATTAGGAGCCACTTATCAAGACCTTCAATCTGAAACCGGCGTGGCTCGCCGCACGATCCAGCGGGATCTCTCGCTGCTAACTCAGGTCGGCTTTCCGCTCGTCGAAAGTCTCGGAGAACATCGAGTCAAACGCTGGAGGATTGACCAGGAAACAGGTCTGACACAACTTAGCTTCACACTCGAAGAGGCCGCCGCGCTTTATTTGGGTCGTCAGTTCTTGGAGCCGCTGGTGGGAACGCTGTTTCACGCCGGCGCGAGAAGTGCCTTTCAGAAGATCCGAGCCACATTGGGCGAAGCTGCTTTAAGACACCTCGAAAAGCTGGCGGCTGGTTTTTACTGTGCGCAACAGGGATGGACGGACTATTCGTCGAAGGCCACGTTGATCGACGAACTCGCCATTGCTATTGAAGAACGCCGATTGACGGTGATCACCTATCAAAGCCTACGTACCACAGAACCAGTGACATTATATGATGTTTATCCGTATGCACTCATTTTCCATCGATCAGCCCTTTACTTAATCGCTTGGTCGAAAGATCACGATCAGATTCGAACGTTTAAAACTGATCGGATTAGCGCCATTGAAGTCCATGGATTGCAATTTCCTGCGCCACGAGATTTCAGTCCGCAACGGCATCTGGAACACTCGTTCGGCATCTTCGAAGGCAAGGGCGAGCCGATCTGTGTCCGAGTTGCATTTCGACCAAAGGTGGTTCGAATCCTCGAAGAGAGAAGATTTCATCACTCGCAGAAGCTGACCCTGCAACCGGACGGTTCTGTCATCGCCGAGTACAGGATCTCAACATTTGAAGAATTCTTGTCGTGGATCATGGGCTTCGGCCCCGAAGCAGAAATCCTGGAACCGATATCCCTCCGAAAGCAGGTCGCCGAGATGCTGCAGGCGGCGATGGCGCGGTATGGCCACTCGCAAGCGGACCGACCGACCACAAAGCCCCAACGAGGACAGCACAAATCAAGCCGTCGCCCACGTTGAATGCCTCTTGCTGCTTACTGCTCAGGCTGATTCGACAACCCATTTCGATTGCCGATAGCGGAATTTTGAGGACGAATCATCGCCAGTGGGCAGGGGTACGGATGGTGTCAGAGAATTTGTGGGTGACTTGGACATAGGCTGTCACCCCCTGGACGGTATTGTTTGCCTCGTTGAAAACATCGATATGCCCCCAACAGATTCACTACTTCAGGGAAATACGATGGAACCTATCGTCGATCTTAGCTTTCCGGTCCTGTCACAGGTCGAACTGCCCGCAGATCATCACTACACGTTGTTCGCGTCGCTGTGCCGGACGATCCCGGAACTGCACGGCAACGACGGATTCGCCGTCCACCCGCTGGCCGGCCGCATCGTCGGTCCGCGAATGATGCAACTGTGTGACTGGAGCCGCCTGACCATCCGGTGCCACGCCAACAGCATCGCCATCCTGCTGCCGCTGGCGGGCAAGCAACTGTCGTTAGGTGATCGCCGCATTCAGATCGGCATTCCTCAAGTCCACGGCCTGATCCCCTCGAGCACCCTCCGTAGCCGCCTGGTCACCCCCAAACACGGCCACGAACTAGAACGCTTCCGATCCGAAGTCCGCCGCCAACTGCAAGCCCTCAAAGTCCAGGTCGCCTCCGTCCTGATGGAAGAAGAACGCCGCAACCGCCTCGAAACCCCGACCGCGGCGGTAGTGACCATCGGCAAACGCCGAACACTGCGAATCAAAGACAAAGAAGTCGTCGGCTACGAATTGCTAATCGAAGCCCTGTCAGCAGAAGAATCACTGATCATCCAGCAGATCGGTATCGGCGGCAGAAGACATCTGGGATGCGGCGTGTTCGTGGGGATTAGTTGCTAAGGAGGCACAACATGGAGCCAATCTGGGCCAAGTCCAAGCGGGCGCGAACACTCGCCGAGCACACAGATGATGTCTGCCGCGCATTCGTCGCATTATTCGGCGAGCAAGACAAACCGACGCAACTGGGGCGATGCTGGTGCAGGTTCTTCGGACTTCATGACTTTGGTCTCTTCTGGCGCTGTACGGATGCCGCCGCAGTCTTCCACGATTGGGGGAAAGCGAACGATGGATTTCAAGATGCCGTCCTCTTTGGCAAGGGGCAGGATATTCGTCACGAGCATCTAAGCGGATTGTTCCTAGGCTGCGAATCAGTGGCTCAATGGACAGCGCATCGCCAAGACATCGATTGGGATGTGGTTCTTGGATCAGTGATTTCACACCATTTGAAATGCGGCGAATTCGACGGCACGTTCCAAGATTCGTTTGCCTTCGGCTGCCGTCATTCGACTAGCAAACGCCAACAATTCACGGTCGGATGGCAAGACTCCGCGTGTGACGATCTATGGAAAATGGCGCAGCAACGATTGGAACTCCCAACGAAGCGACCAACGCTTCCTATGTCGCTCTGGCGATTTGGAACGCTACACGGAACCTTCAATCTGACG